>DATGEF010000722.1:0-7249 GCA_035310405.1 Chloroflexia bacterium
CGTGCTGCCGCCGACACAGACGGCCAACCGGCGGAAGAGGCGCTGCTCACCCATCTCCAGCAGATCGTAGCTCCAGGCGATGGCGCTGCGCAGGGTGCGCTGGCGGGGCGGCAGGTCGAGCGCCCCACCGGTGAGCAGGGCCAGCCGGCGGTCGAGCCGCGCCAGCAAGGCGGCCGGCGGCAGCAGCCGGACACGCGCCGCCGCGAGCTCAATCGCCAGCGGCAGGCCGTCCAGGCGCGTGCAGACCTCGGCCACGGCCCGCGCATTCTCGGCCGTCACCTGGAAGCCGGGCGTGATGGCCTGGGCGCCCTGGACGAAGAGGGCCACCGCCGGCACGGTCGCCAGGGTGGCACTGGCGGGCAACGCAGCCAGGTCGGGCAGGGCCAGCGGCAGCACGGGGTACTCGTGCTCGCCGCGCACATGCAAGGGGGCCCGGCTCGTGACGAGCACCTTGAGCAAGGGGCCGGCGGCCAGCAGGTCGGCGATCTGCGGCGCCGCCCCGGCCAGGTGCTCGAAGTTGTCGAGCAGCAACAGCAGGCGGCGGGCGCGCAGGTAGTCCGGCAGGCGGACCGGCAGCGGCTGGTCCGCCGACTCCCAGAGACCCACGGCCTGGGCCACGGCGGCCAGCACCTGGGCGGGGTCCCGCACCGGCGCCAGGGCGACGAACCACACGCCGTCCGGGAAGTCGGCGGCGGCCTCGGCGGCGACCTGCAAGGCCAGCCGGGTTTTGCCGACGCCGCCGGGGCCGCTGAGCGTGAGCAGGCGCACGGCGGGCTGCCGCAGCCGGGCCAGCGCGGCGGCCAGGTCGGCGGCGCGCCCGATCAGCGGGGTGGGCGGCGTGGGCAAGCTATGGGCGAGGAGGGCCGGTGCGGGTTCCATGGCCCCATTATACTCCGGCCCGGCCGGGATTAGAAGACGGCCGCCGCCCAGGGCGCCACCCGGCCGTCGGGGTCGAAGGCCAGCGGCCCGACACAGGGGCCGACGCGGGCCCCGGCCCGGCCAGCCTCCTCGACCAGGGCTTCGGAGATGAGCAGGCTTTCCACCGCCAAGGTGTTGGGGATGCGCACCAGCCGCGGCCGATCGGGATGGCCCCCGGCGGCCGCATGCAGCGCCAGGGCCACGGCCGTGTAGTCATCCGGCATGACGAAGGGGATCGCCGAGCGCCGCAGCCCGAACGTGCCCGAGGTGATGCCGTTCAGGTAAAAGGCGGGGAAGTCGATCTGGGCCACGAGCCGCCGGGTCGTGACGTCGGCCAGGCCGAGGCCCGCCGCATTGCCGTGCGACTCGGGACTGATGTCGAGGGCGACCACGGCGGTGATGTGGGGGCGGGCGTTTTCCTCCTGCCCGGGGACCATGACCCGCCCGATCACCGTCGTGTCCATGCCCGCGCCGCTGAAGTTCTTGCCGATCTGGTCCACGACCAGCACATCCAGGTCGTCAAACGGCAGGCCGGGCAACAGCCGCCGGGCACGCTCCAGCAGCGCTTGCTCGGCCGGCCCGCCGAACGCCGCCGGCGGCAGCACGGCGATCGCCGCCACGGTGTGGTGCCTGTTCTCCACGATGCCCACCCCCGCCAGGATCGGGCACCGGCCGGCGATCGCCTGGACCGCGGCCGGCAACAGCCCGCGCAACCCTGGCGCGCCATAGGCGTGCATGGCGTCCGCCCCGTGGCGCTTGCCCAGGCCGATGACCGTCATTTTCGCCAGGCCGCTTTCGATAGGGCCATGAAAATCCGAATGGGGCTTGATGCGGTTGACCACGATGATGCCATCAGCGGCCGCGGCCGCGGCGTCCATGAACAGGCGGGGCCCAGCCGGTAATTGGCCCAGGGGAACGACCTCCATCGTGGCCGCGATCGGCGCGCCGACGCTTTCCTCGGTGATCCCCAATTCGCGCAGCAGTGCAACCTGGCCGGCCGCGGTCGCGCCCCCGTGGCTGCCCATGGCCGGGACCAGGAACGGTGTCGCGCCCCGTTCCCGGACAACCGCCACCACGGCCTGGAGCACGGTCGCGATGGCGTGGATCCCCCGGCTCCCGGCCGTGATGGCGATGCGCTGCCCCGGGCCGATCCGCGCCAACAGTCCGGACGCTTGCAGGCGCGCCCGCACTTCCCCGGCGACATCGTCCACCACGGGGTCGGCGAATTGCTGCTGCGCCCGGTACATGCGGGGCAGCGGCGCGTGTAGATCGTAACTACCAAACTCCAGTTCCATCGTTCTCGCCTCCTATTTCTCGCCGCCTACAGACCGTTGCATAAAGATCGAACGTGTTCGCGCGCGATCCGCACCACGAGATTGGCGCTTTTGCTAAAGCTAGTGCGGCCGCAAGCGACCTCTTGGGTTAATGAGGAGTGAGCACGCCTACGTGCGAACGTTGCTCCACCCGCGTTCGCACCTGGGGGTGCTCACTCCTCGGTACCGAACCCCCAACAGGTCGTCGGAACCTGCACTAGCCCCTTATACAATCTGCGGCGCGATAAAGGGATCCAGGTGGCGCACGAAGTGCCGCGCCAGCCCGGCCTGGTAGTCCGCCTCCTGAGCGGCGAGGGTCGCGCGAATCGGGGCGCCATAGGTGGTGAGAATGGTGCCGAACGCGACGTGGAGCACCTGGCGGGCGTCGAAGTCGTCCAGCAGGCCGGGGAGCTCCGCGCCGGCCAGGGCGGCGCCGGCAGGCACCTTGCTCAGCACGGCGTCGAGCACATAGGTCTTGCGGTCGTGCTCGAAGTGGGCGCGGGCCGTGTCGAGGATCTCGCGGAAGAGGTCGGGGGCCCGCGTGGCCAGCAGGCGCAGCGCCTCCAGATAGCTGGTGCCGGCCGTCTTGACGTGGACCAATCCGCCGGTCTGCTGCGCCACGATCGGGTAGATGCGGAACTTATCCGAGCCGGTGTGGACGCTGAGTTTGTAGCGGTCGAAGTGCGTCATGATCGCGACGTGGCCCCCCAGCTCCGTGGCGAACGCGTCGACGTCGCCCATGTAGTCGACCCCCTTCTGGAACTTGCCCACGAAGCGGGGGGCCAGGCTGACGACGGGGATCGCCCGCGCGAGAAGCTCGCGCGCGATAAAGAAGTGCTCGTGGAGCGACGTCGGCGTGTCGGTCTCGTCCACCGACATCTCCAGGTCGTAGGGGGCGCCCTGCCGCTGGGCGGTCAGCGCCGCGGCCAGGGCGGCGGTGTGTGCGAGGGCGCGGCCGTACTTGGCCAGGGCCCGCAACAGCCGGACCTCGTCGAACGCGAGGACCAGGCCGCCGAGCGTGAACGGCGCGCGACAGTAGCGGTCCCGCAGCGCCGCATACGTCGTGCCCAGCGCCGCCCACGGGAGGTGGGCCACTTTCGCCTGCAGTGTGGCCGGCGCATCGGTCTGGGCGGCGTTGTCGACGTAGTCGCTGGGATCGATCGTATAGAAGGTGTAGCCCGCCGCCACAAAGGGGGGCAGATCGCCGATCTCCTTCACGTGATCGGCATCCGCGCCCCAGGGCGCGCGCCAGCCCTCCTGCAAGACGCCCCACATGGCGTCGTCGAGGACCTGTTGCGGGGTGCGGCCGGTGCGGGCGTTCTCGCGGACCGATTGCTGGGCGAAGATCGGCGCGACTTGGTCGGCGCCGCCGGTGGCGCGCAGAGCCTGGATGTGCCCGGGGGTGGCGCTGCCGAGGCGATCGCCGAACCCAAACGACAGGCGCCGGCCGAGCGGCACAGGGTTGAGCCAGGGCAGGCGGGCGCGTAGCGCGGCCGCGTTCGTGGTCACACAGGGGCAGAGCAGGAGCCCCGGCGCCTGGGCCACCCCCACGAAGCCATCCGGGCGGCCGGCCACGCCAAGAACCCGCTCGCCGGCGGGGGTGGTGCCGAGAAAGTACGTGACGCCGTCCTGCACGACGATCGATCGGGGATAGACCGGCCCCGCAAACCCTGCTATCGCCATGACCCGGCTCCCTGGCGCGGACGGCGGCGGCCTAACACAGGCGCAGGCCGCCGTTGATGTTGATCGTCTCGCCGGTGAGAAAGGCCGCCTGGTCCGAGACCAGGAAGAGCACCACGCCCGCGACGTCGGCCGGCTGGCCCTCGCGGGCCAGGGGGGTGGCGGCCACCATCGCGGCCCGCGACTGGGGCGTGCTGAACGTGTCGTGGAAGGCCGTGTTGATCAGGCCCGGCGCCACGCAGTTGGCGGTGATGCCGTCGCCGGCGACCTCTTTGGCCAGGCCCTTGGTGAAGGTCAAGATCGCGGCCTTGGCCGCGGCGTAGGCGGCGGCGCCCGGGCCCCCGCCGTCGTGGGCGGCCAGCGACGACAAGTTGACGATCCGCCCCCCGCGGTGGCCGCGCATCAAGGGCAGCGCGGCCTGGCAGCAGAGAAAGGTGCTCTTGACGTTGATGGCCATCACCTCGTCCCAGAGGGACTCCGGCATGGTGGCGATCGGCGCCCGCTGGACCAGGCCCCCGGCGTTGTTCACCAGGATGTCGAGGCGCCCGGCCTGCCCGGCGATCGCCGCCATCAGCGTCTGCACCGCGCCGGCCTGGGCCACGTCGGCGGCCAGCAGGGCGCCCTGGCCGCCGGCCTGCGCGATCGCCGCCAGCGTCGCCCGCGCCCCGTCCGCGTTCTGGCGATAGTTGACGAAGACAAAGGCGCCACTGCCGGCCAGGGCCACCGCACAGGCCCGCCCGATCCCGGCGCCGGCCCCGGTGACCAGGGCAACCTTATCCCGCAAATCGATCTGCACCGTCGATAGTTCCTCCTCTTGCTAACGGCGGCCGCCAGCGCGAGCGAGCTAGCGCTCTTTCAGCCGCACGACAAACTGCGTCGGCTTGACGAAGAACAGGGCGATGCCCAGCAGCGCCATGGTCGTCAGCATATAGACGACAGCCAGCGCACTGATCGCCTGCACCGGGCGCATGCCCGCCGCGAAGGCGTCGTTGTAGAGGGCCACCACGAGCGTCTCCGATTGCGCCTCGGCCACCAGGAACGTGAGCTCGAACATGGCGATCGTGCGCACGACGGCCAGCAGGCCGGCGGTCAGCAGACCAGGCACGACCAGCGGCAGCACTACGCGGCGGAAGGTCTGCCAGCGCCCGGCGCCCAGCATGCGGCTGGCCGCTTCCAGCGAGGGGTCAACCTGCTCGATGAACGGCGCCAGGATCAAGATCACGAAGGGCACGATCGGCACCAAGTTGATCAGGACCACGCCGGCCAGGGTATCGCCCAGGTTCAGCCGCAGTAGCAGCGTAGCCAGCGGGATGCCGTAGACCAGCGGCGGCACCAGCATGGGCAGGGCGTAGAGCGCGGCCAGCAGCCCCCGGCCGCGGAAGGTGCCCCGCGCCAGGACGTACGCGGCCGGGAAGCCGAGCAGCAGCGCGATCAGGGTCGTGGCCGCGGCCACGAAGAAGGTGTTGAACAGCAGCAGCGGCATGTCATGGTCGGCGGCGATATACTCGTACCAGCGCGTGGTCAGGCCCGGCGGCAGCCAGGTGCCGAACCACTCGGTCGCAAACGAGTCGACGAGCACGGTGCCCACCAAGCCGGCGACGTTGACGGCGAAGAAGCCGATCGCCGCATAAAACAGCACCCGACCCCAGCGGCCCGACCGCGCCCGCGCCACGCGGGCTGTCGCGGGCCCACCGCGCGCCTGGAGCGTGGGGCTGGCGGCCGCCGGCCGATCCGTGAGCTGGGTCACCGATCACGCCCCCTTTCCGCCGCGGATCGTGGCCGTGCGCGTCGTGCGAGCGCGCAGCCAGAGCACGACGCCGACCACGGCCAGCTCGATCACGCCCATCAGCAGGGCGATAGCTGTGCCCTGCGGCGGGTTGTACTGCACGAAGGCCGCATCGTAAGCGGCGATGGCGATCACCCGCGTCGGCCCCTCCGGCTCCCCGACCAGTGTGGCCGAGGGGAAGACGCCAAAGTTGGCCACGAAGCTCAGGCAGAAAGCAATGGCCAGGCCCGGCAGGGTGACCGGCAGCAGCACCCGCCAGAAGGTTTGCCCGGGGCCTGCGCCCAGCATGCGGCTGGCCCGCTCCAACTCCGGGTCGATCCCCGACATGTAGCCCAAGATCATCACGAAGACCAGCGGGAAGCCGTTCAGGAAGAGCGCGATCTCGACGCCGAGCCAGTTGTGCGTGAAGCGGACCGGCTCATGCACGAGGTCCAGCGCCTGCAACACCTGGTTGACCCAGCCGACCGGGCCGAAGTAGTTGAGCACGGCCTGGGCCACCATCACTGTGCCCAGGGTGATCGGCAAAATCAACAGGCTGGTGATCAGGCGCTCATATTTCACCCCGTGGCGCATCACATAGGCGAGAGGCACGCTGAGCGCCACGCTGAAGATCGTCACGGGCAGCGCCACCCGGAAGGTCGTCCAAATCGTATTGACCTGGTCGGGATCGCCGAAGAACTGGGTGTAGTTGGCCAGGGTCCAGGGGCCCGCGGCGCGCGCGCCCGTGCGCAGGCTCAGGTCGATGCCGAACAGGAACGGGAAGACAAACAGCACGCCCACACAGATCAGCGCGGGCAGCGAGAGCAGCAGGGCGCCGCGATCCACCCGTATCCGGCCGCCGGGGCCGAGACCGCGACGCGTGTCGGGGACGGTAGCCATCGATCTCACCGCCCTCCCGCCAGCGCCGGCTCCCGTGGCGCCATGAGAGCCGGCGTGGCCGCGGCCCCGGCGGGCGCCTCACGCGGGAAGAGTAGCAGCCGGTCGGGCGGGACGCCGAAGTCGATGAACTCGCCCACCGGCACGGGGTGGGTGCTCTGGACCAGAAAGGGTCGATCGCCGGCGTCGGCCAGGCGGACGAGGCTCTCAAACCCCTTGCCGAGGTATTCCACCACCTGCACCTGGCCCGCCTGACGATTGGCGCCCGCCGGCGCCCCGGCCAGGGTCTCGTCGGGCCGGCAGCAGGCCACCACGGCCCGCCCGGCCGGCCAGGCCCCGCTCTCCTCCAGCGTGCAGGTCGCGCGCAGCAGGGCGCCGCTCGCCGTGCGCACGCACCACTCGCCGCCCGTGCGATCCACGATCTCCACGGGCAGGCGGTTGGCATACCCCATGAAGTCGGCCACATACAGGCTGCGGGGCCGGTGGTAGATCTCCTGCGGCGTACCCACCTGCTCGATCCGGCCCTGGCGCATGACCACGACCTGGTCGGAGAGCGACATCGCCTCCGTCTGGTCGTGGGTCACGTAGACCGTCGTCAGCTTGAGCAGCTGGTGCAGCCGCTTGATCTCGATGCGCATTTCGTTGCGCAACTTGGCGTCCAGGTTCGATAACGGCT
>DATGEF010000723.1:0-3345 GCA_035310405.1 Chloroflexia bacterium
CCAGGCCCAGCTGATCCCCTTCTCACTCAGGCGGTCCCCGATGGTCGGGGCCGTCTGCTCGGGCACGAGCTGGGTGGTATTGGTGATATTGGCCGGGTGCGGCGTGTTGACGGTAAACGACGTGTTGACGACATAGCCGTCCGGCGTGACCTGGCCGTCCTTAACCATCATGCCACTGGCGTCCAGCTGGGCGACCTGGTTCGCGGGGGCGTTGGGCCAGGTCGGCGAGCAGGCGCAGATGAGCCATTGGTGATTGAGGAAGGAGCCGCCGAAGGCCGACTGGAACCAGTTATCGGCCATGACGTACTGCTGCGCCAATTGGCCCTCGGGCATATTGGTGGCGTCGTAGTAGCTCATCACCAGGCCCGCGGCGTTGCTCCAGGCGATATACTTGTCGCTCTTGCCGCCGTCGATCTGATACTGGTTCTGATAGTAGCGATGGACCAGGTCGCCCGTCTTGTCGGTCGGCGCGACATACTGCGTGAGATCGAAGGGCGCGACCGGCAGATTGGCCGGGAAGCGCGGATCGGGCCCCGGCGGCTTCAGGTTCGTGTTGATCGGCTGGGGCAGGGTGGCGTAGGGCTGGCCTGTCTTGTCCACCTGCTGCATAGTCGCCCCGGCGTTGGCCAGGCCATTAGCCCCAGGGAACTTCCCATAGAGGCTGTCGAAACTCCAATTCTCCTGATAGATCACGATAATATGGTTGATCTTGTCCAGGGGCCCGGCGGCCTGGGCGACCGGCGCCACGGTCCCCATCGCCACGACGGCCCCCAGGGCCAGCAGACGCAACCCAACGCGTAGAGACGGCATAGTTCCCTCCCTGATCTGCGCTATGGGCGGTTCCCCGCCCGTGACCGGCCGCCATGATCGGGCCCCGGCTCCGGACGGCCCGCACGGTCGAGCGGGGGCCCCACCCCACCGGCGATGACTCGCGCGGCGACGATGCGGACCACTCGCGGCCCTATTCTAGCACAAAATTGTTAGGAAAGTGTTATGTGCCGCCCGTCAGGGCAGCCGCTGGATGTACTCCACCACCAGCGCCCAGCCGCCGCACGCACAGCCGGCGAGCCCGACTCCAGCACCCACCAGGCTGAGCACCAGCAGGGCGAGCCGCGGCCACCCGGGCCCGGCAGCCGGCGGCCTCAGCGGCTCGCCACTCCGGCAAACGCCCCGCTCAGCCACAGCCCCAGCAGCACCAGGATCAGGATCACCAGGGCAAACAGGATGATCCCGGCCATATCCGTGCGGCCCTCGGGCTGGGGGTCTTTCATCGGGCGGGCTCCTTGCAGCGTGGCACCGTGGCGTCCCAGCCCGCGTCAGGAGCGGGGGCGATCCTTACAATTATACGGGGCGCCACATTAAGAAAGTATTCCGATTGCCGCCCGGTGGAGGTGGCCGGCGGGCAATCGGAATACTTTCTTAATGCGCGATCCGCTATGATCCGAGATAGTGGTCGCCGCAGGGTAGCGGTGGCCCCGCCCAGGGAGGTGGATCGTGGAGCGTCCCGACCAGCCCGCGCGCCCGCCCGCGCCCGGGGCCGCGGCGCCGGCGGTATCCCGCGGCTGGCGCGGCGCGGGGGGGCGGGAAGCGCTGCTGGCCGGGCTGGTCTTTGGGCTGCTGGCCGCCTGCTTTCTCTGGCAGCCGTTGCTCGCCGGGTCCCGTGGCGTGTTTGTACCGCAGGACCTGCTGGCCCACTACGATTACGCCTTCCTCGACCGCCAGCTGCCGCGCCCCCAGAATCCGGTCCTCTCCGATGTCACCCTCTATTATGCCCCCTATGCCGACTATGCCATCCACCGCTTGAGCCGTGGCCAGGTGCCGCTCTGGAACCCGCTGATCCTGGGCGGCACGCCGTTTTACGCCACCGCCCAACCCGCGTTGTTCGATCCCGTCAACCTGCTGGCCCGGCCCTTCGGCGCGACCGCGGCCTGGGTGCTGGCGGCCTGGCTGCGCCTGACCCTGGCCGGCCTCGGCGTCTACGGCCTGCTGCGCGCCCTGGGCCGGGGGCCGCTCGCCGGGCTGGCGGGGGGCGTGGTCTTTATGTACTGCGGCTTTCTCAGCGCCTGGCTCAACTACGCGGTCGTCTCGACCCTGATCTGGCTGCCCTATCTGCTCTGGACCACCCTGCGCCTCGCCGAGACGGGCCGCGGCGCCTGGCTGGGGCTGCTGGCCTTCTGCCTGGGCGGGCAATTTTATGGCGGCCACCCGGAAACTTCGTTTGTGCTCGGGCTGACCTGGGCCGCCTACGCCGGGTTCCTGCTCGCCGGGCGCGCCGTCGCGGCGGGGTGGCCGGCGGCCCGCCGGGGGGCGGGCCGGCTGGCCCTGGCGGCCGGGCTCGGCCTGCTGCTCGGGGCCGGCCAGCTGCTGCCGCTGCTGGATCTGCTGGGCCAGAGCCAGATTCTCGTAGACCGGGCGGCCGGCACGGCCCTGCCACAGCTGTCCCCGGCCGGCGCCGCGGCGCACAGCCTGGCCTTGCTCCTGGTGACGTTCGTGCCCAACGTCAGCGGCACACCCACCGAGGGGAATTACTGGTACCCCCTGGACAACTTCAACGAGCAAGCGAGCTATTGTGGCCTGCTGGCCCTGGGGCTGGCCGCGGCCGGCCTGATCGGCTGGCGGGCACGATCGCGCGCGTTTTTTGCCGGCGCCGGGCTGCTCGCCTGGGCGCTGCTGATCCAGCTGCCGGGCACCGCGCTTCTCTACCAGCTGCCCGGCTTCAGCCTGGGCTGGGGCGCACGCTGGGCCGGGCCCTTCAGCCTCTGCGTGGCGGTGCTGGCCGGCGTGGGCCTCGAAACCCTGATCGCCGCCGGCACCCGGCCGATCTGGCGGCGCACGGCGCTCGCCTGGCTGGCGGGGTTCGGCCTGCTGCTGGCCGGGGTGCTGGCCGCCTACCTGGCGATCCGCGGCGGGATCTGGCGGCCGGCCGGGATCGATCCGGGCACGGGGGCCTGGCGCGCGCTGGTCCGGCTGCTCGATCCCGCCCATCGGACGGTCTACTGGCCGTTTGTCTTCGCCCTGGCCGGCACGGCGCTCATCGGGCTCCTGGCCGCGCCGGGCCGGCCGCGCCCGGCCGGGGTCCGGCGGGCCGCCGGGCTGGGGCTGCTGGCCCTGCTCGTGCTCGACGGCCTGACCTTCGGCAGCACCTATAACCCCGTGATCCCCGCGCGCCAGAACCTGCCGCCCACGCCGCTGACGCGCTGGCTGCGCGGCCACCTGGGCCATAACCGCCTGGCCGGGATCGGCAATGTGCTGCTGCCCAATGTCGCCATGACTTTCGGCCTGCGCGATCTGCGGGGCTACGAAGACCTGGCCTCCCAGGCGTATGCCGGCACGGTTGCCGGCCGG
>DATGEF010000724.1:0-3341 GCA_035310405.1 Chloroflexia bacterium
GCTCAGGCGCGGGCGCTCGTGCAGCAGGGACGGCGGCAGCGCGCCCAGCCAGCCGCCCAGCAAGCCCAACTCGCTGCGGTGCCAGACGCCATCGGCGAAATGCTCGATCAGGCCGGCCGCCGCGGCCCAGTCCTGCCCGGCCAGCGCCTGGCCGATCGCCTCGGGCCCATAGTCCGCCTGGGCCAACCAGGCGCTGGCGCGCCGCCGATAACGCTGCTCCGCGGCCGGATCCCCCTGGCGCAATTGGTGGCGCAGCGTCTCGGCGAACAACGGGTGGTAACGATACCACTCGCCGATCGTGTCCAGGGCGACGACAAAGAGATTGGCGGCGTCCAACTCTTCCAAGAGCGTCTGCACGCGGCCGCCGTCCTCCCCGCCGCCCGCCGGGGCGGCCGATTCCGGAGGGGGGGGATCGAGGACCGCCAGACAGAGACCCGCGCACATCCGATCGAGCACGCAGGTGGCCAGTAAAAACGCCTGCACGGCCGGCGGCTGCTGGCTGAAGATTTCTTCGACCAAATACCCGAACAGGTGCTGATGGCTGCCACTGAACGTGACCAGGAACGCCTGGGGGTCGGGCTGGTGCCGCAGCGCCAGCGCCGCCAACTGGAGCGCCGCCGCCCAGCCTTCGGTCCGCGCCGTCAGCGTGGATGCCGCCTGCGTCGGGAGGGCCAGGCCCATCGTCTCGGTCAGGAAAGCGCGCGTCTCGGTTTCGTCAAAGGCGAGATCCACCGTGCGAATTTCCAGGAGCTGCGCCCGCACGCGCAGCCGGCCCAGCCGCAATGGCGGGTCGGCGCGACTGGCCAGCACCAGCCGCAGGGCTGGCGGCAGGTGCTCAATCAGCGTGGTGACCATTTCGTGGATGGCCCGCACCGCAATCAGATGGTAATCGTCGAGCACCAGCAGCACCGGGCGGCCGGCCGCGTCCGGCGTCAGGTGGGTGGCCAGGTCGTTGAGGAGGATCGTCAGGATCGCGGCGAGGGGCGGCTGGGGCTGGCGCAGCAGATCCAGGGCGCGAGCGCTCGCCGCCGGCTGCACCGTGCCCAGCGCGGTGGCCACCGCCGCCCAGAAGGGGCCGGGGTCGTTCTCGGCGGAGTCGAGCGTGAGCCAGGCCGCTACGCGGCGGTCACCCGTGATCCAGTCGGCGACCAGAGTGGTCTTGCCGTAGCCGGCCGGCGCGGCCACCAGGGTGACCGGCGGCGCCGGCGTGGCGCGCAGGCGATCGAGGAGGCGGGCGCGCGCCACCCGCTGCGCCCGGGGTGGCGGGATAAAGAACTTGGTATGCAGCAACGTGTCCAGCCCCGCCGGCCCCGGCGCAGGTTGCCGGGCCGGATCGGGCTGGCCGGCCGCGTCAGGCCTGCGCGTGGAGCACCACAGCGCGGGTCGCCGCCAGGCCGGCCTCCCGATCGGCGCCGAGCGGGGTGGGCGCCCAGATAAAATCGGTGACTCCGCTCGCAGCCAGCTGCGCCAATTGTTCACCCACCGCGTCGGCATCGCCCAGGATGGCGACATCGCCCGGCTCCGCCACGCCCTCCCGCTCGAGCATAGCCCGGTAGGAGGGGAGCATGCCGTAGATCTGCGCGCCGCGCGAGATGCGGGCGCGGCCCCCGGCCACATCGCTGGTCACGGCCACCGGCAACATGGCGACCACGCGCGGGGCCGGGCGGCCCGCCTGCGCGGCGGCCTCCTGGAGGTGGGGCACGATGTGGTCGCGCAGGGTCCGGGGGCCCGTCCAGGCCGTGATCGTCCCCGCGCAGGCGCGCCCGGCCAGGGCCAGCATCTGCGGCCCCAACGCCGAGATCAGGATCGGGCAGGGGGTCGCCCCTGGCACGGTCAGCGTGGCCGCTACCCGGAACTCGCTGCCCTGGAACGCGACCGTGCCCTGCTCGATGAGCGGGGCCAACACGGCCAGATACTCGCGCATGTGGGCCAGGGGCCGCGCATAGGACAGGCCGAAGATGCCTTCGATCACCGGTTGATGGGAGGGGCCAATGCCCAGCAGAAAGCGCCCGCCCGCCGCCGCCTGCGTGGAGAGCGCCTGCTGGGCCATCGCCACCGGGTGCCGGGGATAGGTGGGCACCACCGCCGTGCCCAGTTCCAGGCGCGTGGTGGCGCCCCCACAGAGCGCGGCGGCCGTCATGGCATCCACGCCGAAGATATTGGCGAACCAGCCGCTGGCGAACCCGGCTTGCTCGGCCTGCTGGGCCTGCGCGATCAGGTCGGCCAGCTTCGTCTCCTGGCCGCTGGCTGTACCGAGGAGCATCCCGATCTTCATAGCGTCGCTACCCCCATCTGTCTACCCTCCATCCACGTACCCCCCATCCGTCCGCAAAGTGCGGCGGGGCCTCCGCGTTATCATAGCCCTACTGGGGCCAAAAGGCAAGGAGATCTCCGGCCTTTGTGGTATACTGGGGCTACGAAATGATTGCCACAATTCCTTTTGGCGGGTGGCTCAAGCAACGCCGCCAGGCCCTCGATCTGACCCAGGAAGCCCTGGCCGCCCAGGTCGGCTGCTCGATGGACACGATCCGGAAGATCGAATCCGGCCGGCGGCACCCCTCGCGCCAGATCGCCGAGCTGCTGGCCGAAGACCTGGCTATCCCACCGGCCGAGCGCGCCGCCTTCGTCCAGTGGGCGCGGGGCACCGCGGCCCCGGCCGGCGCGGCCCCGGCACCGGCGGCCGGCCCCGCGCCCCCCGCCGCCCCGCCCCGGGCCCGGCCCCTGCCCAGCCCGCTGACCCCGCTGATCGGGCGCGGCGTCGATCTCGGCCAGGCGCGCGCGTTGCTGCTGCGGGCCGCGGTGCGGCTGGTCACCCTGACCGGGCCGCCCGGCATCGGCAAGACCCGCCTCGCCCTGGCCCTCGCCGCCGGCCTGGCGCCCGATTTCGCCGAGGGCGTGGTCTTCGTGCCGCTGGCCGCCCTTACCGATCCAGAGTTGCTGCTGCCCACGATCGCTCACGCCCTCGGGCTGACCAGCCCGCCGGCCCGGCTGGAGGCGGCGCTCCACGACTATCTGCGGGATCAGCACCGGCTGCTCGTGCTCGACAACTTCGAGCACCTCCTCCGCGCCGCACCCGTGGTCGGGGAGCTGCTCGCGGCGGCGCCCCAGGTGAAAGTGCTGATCACGAGCCGCGCGCCCGTGCGCCTGCGCGGCGAAAAGCAGGTCGCCCTGCCCCCGCTCGCCTTGCCCGACGCGGAGCACTTGCCTCCGCTGGCCCTGCTGCGCGAGGTGCCGGCCGTCGCGCTCTTCGTGGAGCGCGCGCAGGAGGTCCAGCCCGGCTTCGTGCTGACCGCCGCGCAGGCGCCCATGGTGGCCGCCATCTGCGCCCGCCTCGACGGCCT
>DATGEF010000725.1:0-11835 GCA_035310405.1 Chloroflexia bacterium
GGCGACTATCCCGTGGCGCGGGCGCGCCATGAGGAGAGCCTGGCCCTGCGGCGTGAGCTAGACGATAAAGCGGGGATCGCGAATGCGCTCAGCAACCTGGGCGAGGTGGCCGAGGCGCAAGCGGACTTCGCGGCCGCCTACGCCCTGCATGCCGCAGCGTTGCGCCTGCAGATCGAGCTGGGCGGTCGGCGCGGGATCGCACAGGGCCTGGAGAGTCTGGCGCGCGTGGCAGCGGCCGATCTCGCCGGGGACGGCGCCCGGCGGGCGGCCCGGCTCTGGGGCGTGGCTGAGGCCCTACGCGAAGCGCTGGGCACACCCGCGCCACCCCCGGAGCGCGCAGTGCTGGAGCGGGCCATCGCCGCGGCCCGGGCGCGGCTGGCGCCGGCCACTTGGGCCGCGGCCTGGGCCGCTGGCCGCGCCCTCTCTCCGGACGCGGCCAGCGCCTGGGCCCTGGCCGGGCCAGGGCCAGCGGAACCACTCGCGGTCGAATACGAAACAAGGAGGTAAGCAATCATGTTCGATGAAGACGACGATACGCAGCCGGAGGAAGGGATAACTACCGAGGACGAGGAGGAATCGGATTCCGGCGAGCCAGACACCGAGGTGATAGAGCCCAGGAAACGCCCCACGGTCAGCCGGCCCGTCTCGGACCCTCGGCCGGCCGGATGAATGCACTAACCGTTCGGTAGGCTCCTGCCGGGCGGGAGGGACAGGGCGGGCGGCGTCCTGGAGAGCACTCAAAAGTCGGGGGGGGCTCGCCCCCGCCCGCAGGATGACCCCGGAAACGCGGTGCGCTGGAGTTAGCACCCGCGTGCCAATCCCCACCCGGTACCCCCCGACTTTTGAGTGCTCTCCAGGACGCCGCCGGCCGGTTGGCGCTCCCGGCCGGCGCCCCGCCCAACTTCGACCCGCGCCAGGTCGCGGCCCTGGACCAGGTCATTGCCCGCGGCCAGATCCCCCAGGCGCTCACCCTCTATCGGGGCCGCGCCCGCCGCATGTCGCTGGCCGAGGCCCGTAGCGAAGTGGGGACGGTCATCATCGATCACGGGTATGTCAGCACGTCGCTCGCGCCAGCGGTGGCCGAGAGCTTTGCCGGGTGGCAGCACAGCTATACCTTTGGAGTGAATCAAGAAATCACCAATCGGCGGGTCCAGGCCGGCACCCTGTACCAGATCACCATCCCGGCCGGCAGTCGCGGCGCCTTCGTGGACGCGCAGCAGACAGGGCGGGCCGAGTACGAGATCGTCTTGCCCCGAGGCAGCCAATTCCTCCTCACCGGGGTCAGCCAGCGCCCGATCGCGGGCCTGCCGCTGGGCGCCTACACCGTCCTCCACCTGGAGCTGCTACCCCCGGAGCCGGCGCCGTGAGTGACGCCAGCCTGCGCTGGCGTAGCTTGCCGGGCAACTTCGACCGGCTCAATACCTTTGCGCAGTATCCCGCGAACAACCCCTGGGGCATCCCCACGCTCGCCCTGTACAGCGGCACCCCCCCGGCCTGGCTGTGGCCCTACGGCGCCCGCATCACCACGCAGGAGCCGGTCCCCGGCGGCGCGCTGCACTTCTACACGGACGACTACCGCTTTGAACGCGTCTGGTCCCGCCCCCTCGATTCCCTATCGGCGATCCAGCGCGCCGGCCTGGTCTTGACCCCGGACTTCAGTCTCTATCGGGATTGGCCCCTGGCTCTCCAGCTGTTCAACGTCTATCGCAACCGCTGGTGCGGCGCCTTCTGGCAGGACCACGGCGTCGCCGTCATCCCCGCGCTGTCGTGGTCCACCCCGGTCAGCTACGATTTCGCCTTTGCCGGCATCGTGCCCGGCAGTATGGTGGCGATCGGCGCGCGGGGCTTGCGGCACCCGGAGACGCGCGCCTGGTTCGCGCAAGGCTACCGGGCGCTGATCGCTGCGCTCCGGCCGCCGCTGGGGCTGGTCTATGGGCGCTTGCCGGCCGACCTCCAGGCGCTGGCGCCCTACCAGGAGTACCCCTTGCAGTGGAAGGGGATCTGGTCGGCGCAACGCGCCTTGCGGGAGCGGCCCTAGTACAAGCGGGCCTAAATAAAGATCTGGTATAATGGGGTATGCTTGTCCCGCCCCCTTATCCTATCATAATAAGGAGCTACCCATGCGTGGGGAGTTGCCCGCCCACATGCTCGCCCTCCGCCAACCCGCGACCGCGCCATCACCGGTCGCGGCAGGGAGTGGCGTAATGGTAGACAATCGTCTGGTACACCTCGCCGCCGAACGGTCCCTGCCCGGTCCCTACGGCCCAGACGTCGGCGGCCGTCCGCGCCTGCACGGCTAGCAGCCGGTAGGACCTGCTCGCAAAGCGCGGAATCGTGCTCAGCGTCCAGCGTTGCCCATCCCAGTGCTCGATCAGCGGATGGCTGTCATACCGCTCATCGCCGTAGCTGCCGACGGCCCAAATGTCGTCCGCCGCCCGCGCCGTGAGGCCCGTGAGGCCCATGTCCGTGGGGGTAAAGGCACCCACCGGCTCGGCAGCCGTGACCTCTTGCCAGGCGCGCCCGTCCCAATGCAGCATCATGGTGTGCTGCTGATAGGCGTAGCCGACCGCCCAGACGTTGCCGGGCGAGAGTGCCGCCACGGCGGTCAGCCCGCCCCATGGCCCGCCGGGCGGCGCGCCGGCTCCGGGTTGCGGAGTAGCCGGCGGGGACCGGGGGATTGCACTCTCCTGCCAGGCCGTCCCGTCCCAGTGCAGCACCAGGGGGTTGGTCAACCCGCCGCCGGGCGCAGCAGCCTTGAGCGTGCCCACGGCCCAGACATCGCGCGCGCCCGTGGCCGCCACCGCCTGCAGGCCGTTGCCCCGCCCCTGCAGGTCGGGCGGGGGAAAGACCTGCCAGGTCGTGCCGTCCCAGTGCAGAATCAAGCTCCCCCTCCACAAATCCATCCACGGCCCATATATCCCGACCGCCCAGATGTCACGAGGGGACACCGCGGCGACGCCGAACAGAGTGGCCCAGGGCGTCGTGACGGCCGGCACCGGCACCCGACTCCAGGCGCGCCCATCCCAGTGCTCCACCAGCGGGCCGTCTCCGGCCGCGCCCACCGCCCAGACGTCGTTCGCCGCCAGCGCGGTTACCGCCTCGAGCCGGCCACCGCTGAGCGCCGCGCCCGGCACGACGCTCCAGGCTCCCCCATCCCAGTGCTGAATTACGGGCTGCACCGTGCGCTGCACGAAAGTCGGCGGCTCACCGTAACCGACCGCCCAGACGTCATTGCTGGCCACCACGGCCACGCCATGCAGCTCCGCGTTCTCGGGATCCGGCGGATTGACGGCGGACATGGCCGCCCAACCCGGACCGCAGGCCACGGTCGGCGTCGCCGTGGGGCCGGGCGTGGGCGTGATCGTGGGCGTCGCTGTCGGCGGCCCGCAGGGATTCGGCGCCCAGGTCAGTTGGGTCAGCCGGCCCGCCCCGACCCAGGCGCTGTGCGGGCCGGCCGGGGCGACCGCGCCCAGCCCGCTGTCAAAGGGGTGGCTTTCCGGCTGCGGGAAGTCGGTCCAGGCAGTGCCGTCCCAGTGGTCCACCAGGGCGCGCAGCTCGGACCCGGTCACCGAAGAGCCGGCAGCCCAAATGTCCGTATCGGATTGCACGGCGAGCGCGGTGAACGAACCGTCGCGCGCGGGCGGATTGGCGCCGGGCGTCTCGCGCCAGCTTGTGCCGTCCCAGTGCAGGAAAGGTGTGCTTCCTGACCACGCCTCGGTGACGGCCCAGATGTTGTCAGCCGCCAGCGCGCTCAGCGCGTTGATCCCGCCAGGACCCGCAGATCCGCCGCTGCCGTCGCCGGGCACCGGCAGCGCGGCCCAGAAGCGCCCATCCCAGTGCAGCGCCAGCGGGCGGTCAGCGGCCGGCCCACTGCCGCCGGCGGCCCAGACGTCGGTCGCGGAGAGAGCGACGACCGCGCGCAGCGTCCCGCCGTCGGCGAGCGCGGGCAGCGCGACCTGCTGCCAGGCCGTGCCGGTCCAATGCAGCATGAGCGGGCGGGGTGCGGACTGCCCCTGACCGGACTCGCCGACGGCCCAGGCGTCATCGCGGGCGCGCGCCGCCACGCCGTTGAGCCAGGTATTAGCCAGCCCGCCGTCCGGCCGCGCGCTGACGCTCCAACTGCGCCCGTCCCAATGCTCGATGAGCATCTCGGCGCCGCTGGCCCCAACCGCCCAGACATCGTCGTCCGCGACCGCCGCGACCGCGTTGAGGCGGTTGATCTGCCCCGCGCCGCTCGGGCTGGGCAGTCGCGTCCAACGCTGCCCATCCCAGTGCGTAACCAGGGTTTGCTCTGTGCCGAAGAGATCCGCCGTGTTGCCGGCCGCCCAGATGTCGGCAGGCGAGCGGGCGGCTAGCCCCCTTATGGCGATTGTGCCGCTGCTATCCAGCGGGGCCGGGGTGCTCACTTGCAGGGTCGCCGCACACACCGGGGCTGGCGTGGCCGTGGGTGGGTGCGGGGGGGTGGGCCGGGGAGCCGCCAGCCCGGTGAGTGCTGGCTCCCCGGTCGGCGGCGGCGCGCAGGGGTCCAGGTAGCGCAACCAAATTACCCGTTGCACCGCGGTATTGTCGCCCATACGCTCACCCGTGCCGCCGACCGCCCAGACATCGTGCTCGCTCACCGCCGCCAGCGCGTAGAGCGCGGGTGGGATAGCGCCAAAATCCGGGGCGCGGGCCGTGCTCCAAGCCTGGCCATCCCAGCGCAGCAGGTAGGCGACCGGGTTCAAATGCTGGTCAAGATAGTAGCCAGCGACCCAGGCCGCGGCGGGTGCGCGTGCGGTGACGGCCTGGACATAGAGGAAGCGCGCGTCGGGGGCCGGCCCGGCCACCGTGTTCCAGGTTGCGCCGTCCCAGTGCAGCAGGAGCGGACGGAGCTGGCGGTCCCACAGGTGCGCGCCGACGGCCCAGGCGTCATTAGCCCCGGTCGCCGCCACGCTGGTCAGGTATGCTGAGTAGGCCGAGAAGACCGTCTGCTGCCAGTTCTTCCCGTCCCAGTGCAGGATCAAGGGGTGCTCCGGGCTGTTTTCGCCGGCCCCGCCGGCAATCCAGATGTCGCCGGGGGTGCGTGCGGCGATCCCGCGCAGGGTGCTGCGCTGGCCCAGTGGCGGCAGCGGCACGCTTGTCCAGGCGCGGCCGTCCCAGTGCAGGACCAGCGCCGTCCCCAAGGTCGCGAACGTGCTGCCGGCCGCCCAGACGTCGTCCGGGGCGAGCGCGGTGACGCCGAAAAGCACGCCCTCCGGCACGGGCGCGGGGAAGGGCGTCCACGCGCTACCGTCCCAGTGCAGCAGCAGCGGAGGCGCTTCGTCCGCCCCGCCTACCGCCCAGACGTCGTCCGGCGCCGCCGCGGCCACGGCCAGCAACCCGCCGGCGCGCCGGCCAGGGTCCGGGCCGCTCACTTTGGCCCAGCGCTGCCCGTCCCAATGCGCGATGAGCGGCCTTGGCCGGATCTGCGGGCCCCGGTAGTCGTCCGGCGTCGCGTCCTGGATCGCGCCGACGGCCCAGATATCGTTCGCGGCTAGTACGGCGAGGCCGCGCAGCGCCTGGCTTTGCCCGCCGATGGGCGGCCCGGTGACGATCTGCCAGGCCGGCCCGCAGGCGGGGGTGGGTGGCGTCCCCGTGACGGCGGGTGCGGCCGTCACGGTCGGTAGATCGGTGTCGGTTGGGAGCGGCGTATCCGTTGGATAGGGCGTGTCCGTCGGGACCGCCGTCCAGGCGGTGGTGGGGGTCAGCGACGGCAGGGCCAGGTCAGGCAACCGCGGCGCTGGCGTCAGGCACGCGGCGGCGGTGCGCTCGCCATAGCGGGCGAAGACCTGGGCGCCGGCGGCCCAGACGTCGCTCGCGGTGGCGACGAGCGCGTGTAACTGGTTGGTCGGGTCCTCCGGGCGATACGACGTCGACTGATTGGGGCTGGGCACGACGGCCCAGCGGGTGCCATCCCAGTGCAGCAGGAGGGTGGCGGGAGAAGCGGGCGCCCGATACCAACCGGCGGCCCAGACATCGTCGGCGCTGCGCGCGGCCAGCCCGGCGATGGTCAGCGGGCGGGTGGGGCCGCTGGGGCCGGGCGCAGTGCCCCAGGCGCTACCATCCCAATGGAGGAACAACGGGCCGGTGGCGGACTCGCCCGCCGCCCAGGCATCGTCCGCCGCCGGCGCCACTACCGCATGAAGCGTCCCTGCCACAGCCAGCGGGTTGGCGACCTGGCGCCAGGCGCTGCCGTCCCAGTGTAGCAACAGCGGCTGGTCCGCCCCGTCCTGGCCGTAGGTGCCTACCGCCCACACGTCGTCGGGCGCGCGTGCAGTGACCGCCGCCAGCCGGCTGGAGAAGCCTGGCTGCGGGCTGTGTACCAACCGCCAGCGCGTCCCATCGCCATGCAAGATGAAGCTATGGTCCAGGCCGTCCTGGTGGTAGGAGCCTACGGCCCAGAGGTCCTGCGCGGATGCCGCCGTGACGCCGGCCAGGGGCCAGGACACTGGCGCGCCGTCAAGGACCGTACTGGCGCTCCACGCGCGGCCATCCCAGTGCGCGATCAGTGGTACGCTCCCAGCCGCGCCCACCGCCCAGACGTCTTCGACCGTGACCGCCGCCACCCCACTGAACATACTGGCGCCGCCGTTGGGGTCGTTGGGCGCAGGGAAAACCTGCCAATTAGTGCCGTCCCAGTGCTCCACGAACGTTTGCGGCTTGTAGACGCCGTAATTCGCCCGCTCCGGTCGCAACAGGTCGCCCACAGCCCAGATGTCGCCGGCCGTCCGGGCGCTAAGCGCGCGAAACTCGACCTGGGCGGAAGGCCGCGGGAAGTCCACAAGCTGCCAGGCCGGGCCACAGCCCCAGGTGGGCGCGACAGCCGGCGTTGGGCTGCTCGGCGCTCCGGCTGGCGGGGTGGGCAGGGCCGGGGTGGGCAGAGGCACCGTGGCGGCACATGAGGGGAACTTGAAGGAGCCGATGCGGGACTGCCAGGCGTCCAGGCCGGCGGTGCCGTAATACTCGCCGGTGAACCAGAAGGTACAATCATCAGCCGGATCTACGTCCAGCACGCTGCTGGTGCCCCAGAAGTGACCGGCGCTGTTCTGCACGCCGGTGCCCGCCTGCAGCGTCTCCTCTCCGGCGCCCAGGATACCGGGCGGGTCGGCGGCCAGGCGCCCGGCAAAGCGGAGCGAAGGCTTGGTGCTGGTGCTGGCGATGCTATAGGCGATGGCCAGGTTGCCGGCCGCGTCCAGGGCGGCGCTGCCCAGCCAGCGCCCGGCGCCGTCGGGAGCGTAGGTGCCCTGCTGGTCGATGCTCGGGCTGCCGAGCGGGTCGCGGACCTCATACCAACGGAGTGCCGCCTGGCCGCCGCCCGCGTCGACCGCGTGGAGAGCGACGAGGGCCGCGTGATCGCCCAGGTTGCGGTAGGCCAACCGGGGCAGCAGCCGGTCGCCCAGCCCATCGAGGTTACTGTCCTCTGCGTCGGGCTGGGGAATACATTCCCGTGTGCCAGGGCAGAGCTGGGTGAAGGGCGCGACCGGCAAGCGGGCCGTCGCGGTGAAGGTCGACTGCGCGGGCGCGCTCCAATCGGCGTGCAGGCGGTAGAGCTCCAGGCCGCTGCCGAGCGTGGCAAAGAGCTCGGGCGCTCCGGCAGGCGGCAGGGTGCGGCCGTCGAGCGTGGCCGGTAAGAGGGCGCCGACCGCGTGGCCGAGCGGGGGAAAGACCAGGTAGTTGACCGGCACGCCGGCCAACATGCCGGCCCGATCGAAGACCGCCGCCGCCGGCCCCTGGTAGGCCTGCGTCGGTTGCGCGCTCGGGTCGTAGACGCTGGCGCTCAGGTAGTAGCCGTCCGGCCAGAGGCCGAAGCGCGGCAGGTCGAAGAAGCGCGTGGCGTCGAGCGGGAAGGCGTAGCGCGCCCAGGTGCCCAGCGGATCGCCGGAGGTGGAGACGGCAATACATTCGCTGTAGGGCGCGACGAAGGTGGCCTGGGCCAGCAGCCAGCGGTCGGCGAACTGGTCGTAGAGGACGGCGTACTCGCCTTCGGGCCGGGCCTCGCAGGCCCCGCCGAAGCCGGTCCAGAGCGTGTTGAAGGGCACCGGGCCGTATAATGAATGACCCTGCTTGTCCCAGACTTGGAAGGCGTACATGGCGACCTGGATGTAGTGTCGCGGGCCGACGGCGCCGGCCGGATTGGGCGGGGTGCAGCGGCAGTCAGTCGTCTCGTAGTTCAGGCCCTCCCAGCCGGTCGTGGTGCTGAAGCCGGCGCGAGTGGTGCTGGGCGGCTGCAGGTCGCGCTGGATGACGGCATCGGCGGCATCCTGGTGGCCGGGCAGCGGCAGGAAATCCCCGCCCACCCCAACATCTGGCTGCCGGCTACCTGGCCTGGGGTAGGGCGGCAGGGTGCGCAGGGGCGGCGAGATGTCATTGCGGGCCGAGCGGCCGAGCTGGGCGCCGCCCGGCAACGCGGTGGGGGGCAACGGGGCGGGCCAGGCGCGCGCCGGAAGTTGCCCGCCGTCGGCCGTGGCGCGGGCCAAGGCCCAGGCCAGGCCCGCGCCGCCGAGGAGGAAGAACAGGCCGCCAAACGCCCAAACGAGCGGCCGTCGCCTGATGAGCGGCCAGACGCGGCCGACGAGCGGACCTCTAGCTTGTCTCGTCGCTGATTCCTCCGTGGCCTTGGAACTTGCCGGGACCATCGTGGCGCCCACCGGCGATGACGCACCAGGTGCGACTTCGTGTCGCAGGCTATCTGGCGCATTGTAGCATTTCGGCAGAATCCGAGCAACCGGCGAGTGGTGTCAAAGGCCCCGCCTTGCTGTAGTGTGGCGTAAGCTGGATGAGGCGTGCCAGTCGGCTGACGCAGCCAACGGTAGGGTAATTCCGCGCACACGATTGCCATAATTCGTAGCATTAATTGGGCAAAAAAAGAGCTGAGTCGCGGGCCAGGCGAAGCTGCTGCGCAACAGTATAATTTGGCCATGAGAACCACCACGGCCCCTACACCTGATCGCCCGCCAGTCTACGAGCCGCCGCCCACCGCGCTGGCCCAACAGGCCGCCATCATGTTGCGGCGGATCGGCTGGGAGCCGTCGCACTTGCAGCAAAAAATGTTCGCACCCCAAGTCGCACCATGGTAGTAATTTGTTTCCCCGGGAAACAAATTCGCACCACGGTAGTTTCTGTCGGTTCGCCGCCCCGCGGCATCTCCCCCAGATTTGGCGCCAAGTATCATGTCGCTTCGCGATACCGCTGGTGATGAAATGGGCTTACCATCCCAACCAGCCGGTTCGGTAGGGCCGTATTTCCGAGGAAGTCTCATGCCGGGAGCGGCACCACCGGGCATGAAAAGGCCGCTCTCTGGGAGCCGGGAAGGCGTAGGGTGGCTATTTTCGAGGGAAATCGGCAAGGGCGTGCGCTCCCTCCGGTGGATCAGGCTCCGGCGCCATGTGCTACGCACCGCTGCGCGAAAGGCGCCGTCGGGACGCGCCGGCAGGGCCGGCGCTACGCGGGGCCGACGTCCCGCGGGGCCCCGTCCCCGCGCGCCAGTCGGCCCCGCCACAAGGGGGCGGGACCCCCTTATGGGAACCCCCGGGCACCCTGCCTGCTGCTGCTGCTCTTCCCAGTCTCGCACACGGGGCAAGGCGGCCCCGCGGCTGGGGACCGTGCGCCCCAGGCCGCGGGGTCCCCTGCCGGCCCGTGCTGCGCTCCCGCGGGGCCGGGAGCCCCGGCGCTCGCTGGGCCTGGCCCGCGTGTGCAGGTTCCCTGCTGAGCAGCAGCTGGCGGCTCACGTCGGCCGGCGGTACCGGCCCCTATCCTACAGGAGGGCATGGCGCTGGGGTCGCCTGGGATCATGAGCGCCGGGGTACAGCGCGAAGGTTCCCGGCCCAACAAGCTCGCGGCCCCTTGGCGAGGTGCGCCTGACCCCCACGAGGGGAGGCCCGCCAGGGCCTCATCACCAACCAACCCAAGCAACACTTTCGGGTCTATCCAGGAAGCCTATAATGGTGCTATGCTACCGGTAGGTTGGGCAGCAAGTGCCTGATTTAGGCAAGGAGATCCCCATGCAAGCGATTCGATGCACCCGATACGGACCCCCGGAGGTGCTGGAATTGAGCGAGGTCGACAAACCGGCTCCCACCGACCATCAAGTATTGGTCCGGGTGCATGCGGCCTCCGTCAATACGGCGGACCTGGCGATGCGCGGGTTTCTGGTGGCCCGCCTGTTCATGGGGGGGCTGCGCAAACCCAAAGACCCGCGCCTGGGCATTGACCTGGCGGGCCGGGTGGAAGCGGTCGGTCGCGCCGTCACGCAGTTTCAGCCTGGGGATGACGTCTTTGGGCGCGCGCGGGGCGCTTTCGCCGAATATGTGTGTGCGCGGGAAGAGGGCGTGGTGTTGAAACCGCCCACGCTGACCTTCGCGGCCGCCGCCGCCGTCCCCCAGGCGGCCGCGATCGCGCTCCAGGCGGTGCGTGATGACGCACAGATTCAGCCCGGCGAACAGGTGTTGATTAATGGCGCGTCCGGCGGGGTGGGGACCTATGCGCTACAGCTGGCCAAAGTCTTCGGGGCGCACGTTACGGCGGTGTGCAGCCCGCGGAATGTAGAGCAGGTCCACGGGCTGGGGGCCGACCAGGTGCTTGATTACACGCAGCAGGATTGCACCCGCACGGGGCAACGCTATGATGTGATTCTGGGCGTGAACGGCTATCATTCGCTGTTCGTGTATCGGCGGGCCCTGCGCCCGACGGGCCGATATGTCTTGGTTGGCGCGGGCCAGACCCGTTTACTGCGGGCTTTGCTCGAAATGATGCTCCTGGGGCCGGTGGTCTCCCGGATGGGGCGCCAGAGAATGCGCCTCTGTGCATTTAAGGGGCAACCACCCCAGCAGGATCTGGCTTATATCAAAGAACTGCTGGAAGCCGGCAAACTCGTCCCGGTGATCGACCGCTGTTACCCGTTAAGCGAAACGGCGGCGGCGCTGCGCTACCTGGAATCCGGGCACGTCCGCAGCAAAGTGATCATCACGATGGATCCGCAGACCCGCCCCTAGATGGGGTAGAATGAGCAAACGTGTCACCAGGGGCAAGGTACCGCAATCGAGAGTATGCCTGGCCAGGTAGCTACCCCGGACCAGCCCACTCTTTGAGATACAAAGAGCGCGTGCCGATCGTGTGCATCCCGGCCTGGGCATAGACGCGCGGTGCTCCCGTTGGACTCGCCGCGTCGACATCGAGGATGATCGTCCGTACCTCCCGGGCCCACAGGGCCGCGAAGGCCTGCAGCAGCAGGGCCCGGCCAATGCCCCGGTGCCGCCAGCGCCGCCGCACGCCAATATGGTGAATCACCCCGACCATGCGCGCTGCATCAATCTCACTATACACGCCGCCTACCACTGCGCCCGCCTCGCGGGCCAGGAACCAGAAGGCCGGGTCGGGCGGCCCATAGATCCCCAAGCGCGCGACCCATTCGGCATAGGTAAGCGGGCGGGCATACCCCTTGTCGGTGGAGGCTTCTTCATCGGCCGTGTAGGCGGCCTGATTATCCTGCTCGGGCACAAAGGGCTGCAGCGTGATCCCGGCCGGCGCGCGCGGCCGGGGTGCGTCCGTCAGGCAGATCTGCATCGTCTGGAAAGCCGGCCCCGCCCGGTAGCCGGCCGCGGCATAGGTCTGCGCGGCCACGGGGTTCGTCGCCACGGCCCGGAGGACCCGGCGGACGCCGCCGGGAGCCCAGGTCTGGAACCGCGCCTCCGCCGGCCCCAAGAGGGCCTGGTAGAGATCGGCCGTGCGCGCCGCGGGCAGGACATAGGCCTGATACCAGGCGATCGCCCCCGAGTCGCGTAACTGCGGGGCCAGGAACGCGTACCCGATCCGCTCTTG
>DATGEF010000726.1:0-13593 GCA_035310405.1 Chloroflexia bacterium
TCCGCAGGCCCCGCAGGGCCACGCTCGGGAACAGCCAGGTGGTGGCGGCGACCTGCGCCGGGTAGGCCTGCAGGATGGCGTCGAGATCGGGGTCGTCATAATACGGGGCGGGCGCGGGCTGGGGGCGATAGATGACCCGAACCCGTTCCAGGATGCCCAGGCCGGGGGGCTCCGGCTCCGGGGTGGGGCTGGTCAGCGTCACCAGGCTCTCGCACAGCCGGCCGTCGCCGACACAAAAGGCATCCTGGGGCAGGCTGTCGAAGAAATAGTTCGCCAGCACGACGAGCGGGTTGGCGACCGTGCCCGGGGCCAGCACCACCCCCGAATGGAGCAGGGTCAGGTGCTGGTCCCGCTCCAGATCATAGCACGCAAAATCGAGCACCCCGGCCGCCACAAAGGGCTGGAGCGCGGGATGCGCCTGCCAGTAGGCCACGGTGCGCGCGGCGAAGTCGGTCAGCACATAGGTGATGGGGATCGCGTGCAGGCGGGACTGTTGCCACAAAGGCAGGAATTTTTGCAGGAAGTGGTAGGCAAAGCGCCCGGAGCCCCCGCCGAGCTCGATCACATACACCGGCCGGCGCAGATCGAGCGGGCGCCGGGTATCGGCCAGGCTATCGCGCAAGAACCCCAGCACGACGCGGGCGTAGGCCTGGGCGATGAAAGGGTTGCTCGTGATATAGTGCGGCACGATGCCCTGGCGCCAGGCGGCGATGCCCTGCTCAGTGAAGAAGTCGCGCTGCCACTGCCAGAGTCGGGATCGCGAAAGCCGCTGGTCGGATTCCAGGATGCTGGGCGGCGGCGGATGGCGGCGTGGGGCGCGGGTCTGTTGGCGGGCCATAGACGACCGGCTTCCGACTAGCTCCGAATTTCGGCACGGTTGGCTGGGATTAAGGAGATTGGGAGGGCGCAGACATTACCGGAATTCAATGCCCACCACTAAATGGCTACTGTTATTGTAGCAGATCCTTCCCGGCCAGTCAACGGGAGACTGAAGTGCTGAAGTGCCGGTGCTTATAGATCTCGCGGCGCGAAAACTATCAGGCGCGTCAGACGGGCGGCGCGGTCAGCGAATTCGTCGACCAGTACCAAGCTATCTCTCCGACAAACTGCTAATGTCGGTTGCTTTTGCGTGCCATCTCCGCCAGATCCTGTAGATTTTGATAGGCTTGCCGCCTTTGCTGGGCTTCGTGATCCTCCGCAATCGTGGTTCCGGTTGCCATCATAATCGCCATTGTTGTTTGATTCATTTTTTTGAATCTAGCTTGGGTTTGCTGCTTTTTCCACTCTTTATAAAACTGATCGAAGTGTGGTAATCTTTGACTGATCAATACCATTTCTTTCTTGATACCTCTACTACGCATATAATCGCTAAGAATTAGAGGGCCTAACACTAGGAACGCCATAGTACCCAGCAGGATTAGGAAGAGATCTCGATCTCCATAAGAACCAGATGGAGAGAAGAGAAGAATGAAAAAACTCAGTAGTGAAGAAAGTCCTAAAAGGCTGAGGGGAATTACATAACAGCCTCGCCAACCACTGCCTTTCTCACGTTTCACAATAGTACGAGCGTTAGCTTCGTATTCGATGGCCAGCTGTTCCAGCGCTGCTTGGTTTGCTGCTTGGTGTGCCGTAGTGGTATATTCAGTACCGCATTCGCCACAAAGTCGGTTTAGGGAGTGCTGGGCACAGTAGAAGCGGCCACACGGATGGTTGTATCCGGCACACTGGCCGATTACCGGATGCGGGCAGCCGCGAACAAAGCAAGCGATGCTGTTATTCATATGGATTCTCCTGGATGCAGTACAACGGCTGGTTAGGATCAAGGAGATCGAGAGGGCTCGGGCATTGCTGAGATTCAAAGCTGGCTGCTAATGCCTACTGCTATTGTAGCAGATCCCTCCCGACCAGTCAACGTAATTTGGGCTAGGGCTGCAGGCTGGGCCAGTGCTGTTGAAAGGTTTTGTCGCCGACCTGGGTGGTCAGCGTCAGCGCGGCCGGGAGAGCGGGGCCGGGCAGCAGCGCGCGGTATTGGCCACGGATCAGGCCGGCCAGCCGGCGATAGCGATCCTCCAGCTGGGCCGGATCGGTCACCTCCAGCAGCTCCCCCCCGGTTTGGCGCGCCAGCATCTGGAGGGCCGCGCCCTGGTAGTCCGGCCCCAGATGCCAGCCGACGACGTCGATCGGGATGCCCTGCTGCCGGCAGAGACGGAGAACCGCGGCCGCATCGTATGGGTGGCTCGCCGTGTCCGTCCCGTCGCTGAGCAGGATGATCCCCACCGGCTGCGGCTGCTGGGGCGCCGCGCTGGCGACCAGGCCCAGGGCATCGTACAGGGCCGTGTGGCCCCCCGGTTGCAGGGCCGCCAGACCGGTCAGGACCAGCGACGGAGTGATCGTCAGGTCCTGCACCAGGCGCGCGTCGTCGGCGAAGGCGACCAGGCCCAGGGGAAAAGTCGGCGTCAGGATCTGGGTCAGCGCGCCGGCGGCGCGCTGCAGGGCCTGGAGCTGGGTCGTGGTCACCATCCCGCCCGTCTGCACCACCAGGTAGGTCGCCACGGTCGCCGTGATCTGGGTCAGGTTCGCCACCTGCAGATCGGGCACGGGCGTCTGATCGACCGTGAGGGTGAAATCCGCCGCGCTGAGGTCCCCCACCGGCCGGGTATCGGTGCTGACCACGCTGAAGTAGACGGTGGGGCGATCCGCGGCGCGGCGATCGACATGCCGAATCTGGAGGTGATCGATACTCGCCCGCCCGCCCGCGGCGAAGATATCCGCGCCGGGCGCCAGGGGGCCACCGGTGGGGGGGGCGGGGCTGAGCACCGGGGGCGGCGACGGCACGGGGGAGGCCGCCCCCGGGTTTCCCAGCCGCGTGCCAGGATTCAGACCCAGCAGCAACACCCCCGCCCCGAGGATGAGCACCAGGCAGACGCCGAACACCGTCCGCCCGAGCAGGTCCCGCCCGGGGGTAGTTTGCCCCCACCAGGCCGGTAAGACCGGCGGGGGCGTGGCCTGCCGGTCGGCCTTCGCCACCGTGGCCTCCAGTGTCGCCAGGGCGGCGTCGAGCGCGGCCAGCGTGGGATAGCGGTCGGCGGGCGCGGGCTGCACGGCGCGGCTAATCACCGTGCCGAGCGCGACGGGCGGACTGGACTCCCCCCCGGGCGCGGGCGCGGGCGCCGGGGCGAGGAGCGGCGCGACCAGCGGGCCGCCGGCCACCGGGGCCGGCAGCTCCTGGCCGGTGGCCAGAAAGTGCATAAAAGCGCCCACCAGGTAGACATCAGCGCGCTCGTCGAGGGGCGCCCCGGCGCGCTGCTCGGGCGGCGACCACGCCGTCGGCGCGGGCGCGTCACCCTCGGCTGCGGGGGCGGAAGCGCTCAGGTCCAGGGCACCATCGGCCGTCAGGAAGATCGTCTCCGGTTGCCAGGAGCGGCGGGCCAGCAGGCGCTGCGACCGGCGGCGGGCCAGCTGGATCAGGCGGCGGCCATAGGTGATCACCTGGCGGGGCTGCATGTGGCCGATGGTGCCCATGAAAGTCCGCAACGGCACGCCATCCAGGCCGATGGGGCTGAGCACGAACGGCTGTCCATGATAGACAAACGCGCCCCGAGGGGCCACCCGCCGGGCCGTGCCTCCGCCCGTCACCGGCCGGAGCAAGACGTAATTGCCGTTGTCGATATCGTTGGCCAGCAACAGCATCGTGTTCAGGCTGGGAAAGATCGCGAGCACCTGGTAACGCCCACCCAGCACATGCCCGATCAATTGCGCGAACACCGCCTCCGGTGTATCAGGCGCCACCGGCGCGGCCGCCTCGGCGGCCGGCGGGCCCGGCGGCACGCCCGCGGCAGTCTGCTCGCGCAAGCGCTGGAGCGCCGCCGCGGCGCCAGCATGGTCGGGATTGAGCTGGAGCGTATTCTCCAGGGCGATCTCGACTTGCCCCGGGTCTTCGAGCACCGTGCTGAGCGCATACCAGGCCGCTTCGTTCCGCTCGTCCTGCTGCACCACGGCCGTCAGGGCGGCCTGGGCTTCCGCCCAGCGCCCCGCGCGGGCGGCGGCGAGTCCTTGCTGCAGCAGATCGGGCAACGCCGGCGCGGCCGCGGCGGGGGGCGCTAGAGGCGGCGCCGAAGCGGGCAACGCGGGCGCGACCGCTGCAGCCGGCGCCGGGGGCGGCGCCGGAGCGGGCGGCGGGGGGGCGGGCGGTGGCGCGCTGGGCGGGGCGGCTATCCCGAGCTGGGCGCGGAGGGTCGCGGCGCCCGCCTGGGCCTGCGGCTGGGTGGGGTCCAGGGCCAGCACCCGTTCCAGCGCCGCCAAGGCCTGCCGCGGATCGGGCTGCACGGCGGCCAGCCACAACCAGGCCACGGCATCGCCGGGGTCCGCCTGGACGGCCCGCTCCAGGGCCACCCGCGCCGCGCCGCGATCCCCCTGTTGCGCCGCCGTGATGCCCTGCTGCCGCCAGGTTGTCGGATCTTGCGCCATAGGGGTCAACGACCATCCGTAAGTAGCCAATGCCTTGTCTTAGACCAGCCCAGCAAGCGTCGCGCCCCGGCCTGCTGGGCAGCATCACCGTCAAGCGGTTGGCCTTCTGAAGCCAGCACCAAACCTGTCAAGGCGGGACGGAAGCGATTACGGAATGCCTCCGGTTGCTGGCTGAAGTATTCTTCCGCCCAGCGCAAGAACTCGGTAACGGTGGGCGGGGGCAGTAGTGCGAGAAGGAAGATCATTTGTCGCCAGGCGTAGGCGGTGTTCTTGATGTGGATCAAGCCCGTGTGCCAATCGTTCACCTTGACCTGTTGGCGTTTACAGATCCAGTGAAAACAGTGCCGCGGCAGATCCGCCAGCTGGTCTCGTAAGGCGGCGGCCAAGTCGAGCGCCACGAATAGCACCGCCAGGTTCTGGGTGGTGAGAATCTGTTGTTGTTCGATGATCATCCCGTTGGTGGCTGGGTCCCAGGTGTCGAGGCTCACGCCCGCCCGCGCGGCGCAGAGCTGGGCGAACGGGCTGGGCGGCGTCGGCCGATACCATTCCCGTTTGACGGGCGGCACCTCGGGCAGCGTGCGGATCTGCGCATAATCAATGCCATAGTAGGTGGCGTATAGCGTCTGATCCAGCATCGCCGCGGCTTGCTTGGCGGCCGCCAGAAACTTCCCGGAGAACTCGCCCATGAAGATATCCGCCGCTAGTTCAGCGACCAGCGGCAGATCGAGTTCTGCCGTTTTGCCCAATGCTCGTAACTCTTGCAGGAGCTTGTTCGGCAGGATCGCGTGGGGAAAAGCTGAAATGGTCAGCAGGGTCACTTCCGCCAGCGTTTGCCGCGCCAGCTCCTGCGCTGAGAGGTTATTGCTCCGCAAATGATCGATGGCCGCCACCCAGGGAAGCTCTTCGATCTGCACCTGCTTTTCGAGGTTCAGCAAGAGCAGCGACCGCCGGCGCCGGAAGGCCGCATAGACGGTGGCAAACAAGCGCCGCAGCGCCAGATCGGCGAAGCCCGCCGCCCGCACCCCCGCGCTGATCTGGGGCAGCACGCGGGCTAACGTGGAACCCGACGTGATCAAGCCCCGCGCCACCAGGACTTCCACGGTAGCACTCAGACAACGTTGCACCTTTTCTTGGAGTGATGCGGGGACGCGGGTGCCCACGGGGATCTGCCACTGTTCCGCCTCTGGCGGCGAAATCGGTTGGGTAATAGGGCCGAGGTCCTCCAGGCCCTCATCCAGCGGGTAGGCTTGGAGCCGGGGTACGACGACGGCGGCAATCTCTTGGAAGGTGGGCGCGCTCGCGTGTTGGACTTGGTGCGCGCGCCGCGCTCGGCACTGCGCCGAGTCCGGTGTGCCGCGCTTGGTCAGATAGCCCGCCAGGATGAGCCGGATGCGGCCCACATCCCGCCCGCGTAGGGAGGTCGGGTCCTGCACGCACCGCCGTAGGTAGTCCCGCAGTTGGGCGAATTGGTCCTTGGCCCGCTCCGGCTTCCCGCAGCGCGTGTGCTGGGCGCGCTGCGCGTCACAGTCGTGGAGCAAGGCTGTGGCGCGGGCCGCCCAGTCGGCGGGATAGTGCTGGCAGGGCCAGCCGCCTTGTACCGGGAAGGCGCCGCTGGCCGACCGCACCCAACGGCCCGCATCGCCGCGGAGAGTGGGGAGGTCGCCGGCGACCGTTTCCAAGAAGAGTTTGATCAGGCGATCATAGAGCGGCGTCCAGACGCAGACGGCTTCTTGCTGGGCCAGGATATGCGGGTTCGGCCGGATCTGCTGGAGGCGGGTAATCGTGCTGCCCACGTCTTGGAGGAACACATGAGATCCGCCTGGCCGCGCATGTGCGGTCGGGATGGGATAGAAGCGCAGTTGGGCGAACCAGGGCGCGATGGTCTCCAGGAGTTCCTGGGCTGGCGCGACATAGCCGTTTTGGACGAGCCAGGCCACGACCAGCAGGGCGCCCTCTTCAGGAACGTTCATCGCATAACAGCCGGACTGCAATAACTCTTGCAGGGCGGCCAGTCCGGCATCGGTGAGGTAGTAGCTATTGAGCAGGCGCCGGGCATCAGCTTCTGAGGTCGGGGGCCGTTGGGTTAACAGTGCCCGTTCATGTGCTTGCAACGGCCCGGCGGCCAGCAGCTCTCCGGTAGCGAAGCCGCCAGTGAGGACCTTGAGGGTTACCCAGTTGGGCGTGCCGGTCAGAGGCGCTCTGGAGCCGACGGCAAGCGTGCCCTGTAGAATTCCGTGGAAAACCCTGGTCCAGTTAGCCATCCGCTGATGGGCGCGTTCACGTGTCGCCGGGTCAGGATGTTGGGCTTCGGTAGTGAAGGCTTTCGCGAGTTGGAACAGCGCGTAGCCCGATCCCACGCGGGGCTTCGCCGAATCGTCCGGCGTCTCCGGCTCGTTGCTCGGCATCGTGTGTCATCCCCCAAGCATGGATCCGGGGGCTGGATTCGGACCAGCGCCCTCTCGGTTCAGCCGAGTGCTCTCCCACTGAGCTACCCCGGAATGGCATGCCAAGTACCCTTGTCGTCATGCCGGCAGCTGCCGTGGACCGGTCAATGTCCACCGGCAGTGTCACCGCCGACCGGTCCACTCGCCAGCCCATCGTGTTTCCGCGCCCACCCGGCGGCCGCCCTTATATTATAGCTTGCTGCCGAGTCTTGTACAACTTCCTGGCCGACCCGGCCAGCCGTCAGGTGCCCGCCCTCGTCATCGGCCCCTTGTGGGATCTCGACGCAGGCACGGGCCACGTCGAGCCGCGGTAGGAGCGGGTCTGCGACCCGCCCCGACCCCGACTAGCACGCCAGAGGATGAGCCCGATCTTAAGTTCGCGCGGATGGCGCCCGCTCCTACCGCCGAGGACCACCCTCCGTCTTCCGCCCGCGGCAGGGCGGGCCGTCTGGCCGCTCCAGACCCCGCCCCCCTGCTGGGCCGGCCCCGCCCCCCAGCGCCAGTCCCCGGCCCCACCCGCGGGGCACCCGATCGCCGGCGGCGCGGTGGGCGGGCTGCACTCCGCATTCCGCACTCGGCCCGCCGTTGGTCCCGGTCCGGCAGTCCTCCTCCACCACCTCCACCCCCTTTAGGGGTGGAGGTGGTGGAGGACTGACCGCGCTGGCCGGGGACTCGGTCATGACGGACCCTGGGTGACCCGTGAGCGACCCGCCCGGACGGAGCCCGCTCCTACCGACGGGCTGGGCCGGCCCCCGGCCCCGCCAGCGCCAGTCCCCGGCCCCACCCGCGGGACACCCGGTCGCCGGCTGCCCAGGCGCAGGCGCAGGTCCTGGCCCTGGTAGGGCAACGGGACAACGGGCCGCTTGACAAGCCGCCGCCCCTGGCGTAAGCTGGGCGCAGGTTCTCGCCGGCGCCGGGCGCGCCGCACCACCCTGCGGAGGAGGAAGGCATGGAGGTTTACGAGCATAGCACCCGGTTTGCGGGCTACCGGGTGGTCGAGTGGCGACCTGGCCATCCGCTGGCTCAGGCGGAGACGACGGCGTACCGGATCGGGCAGGCGTGGGACGAGAAGCATGCGCTGCCCTGGCCCGCGAAGCTCGACGCGTTCCTGGCCGACCCGGCCAGCCGCCAGGTGCCCGCCCTCGTCGTCGGCCCCTGGTGGGATCTCGACGAAGGCACGGCGGGCACCGTCGAGCTGGTGGTTAGCGCCCTGGTCGCGGCCCAGGCCCGCTTGCCGAGCCTGACCGCGCTCTTCCTGGGCGATGTTGTGTCGGAAGAGAACGAGATCTCCTGGATCGAACAAGGGGACCTCTCGCCGCTGCTCACCGCCTATCCGCAGCTGAAGCAGCTGTGTGTCCGGGGCGGCAACGGGCTCCACTTCGGCCCTGTGCAGCATGCCCAGCTCACAACCCTGATCGTGCAGGCGGGCGGGCTCAGCCCGGAAGTGGTGCAAGACGTCGTCGGGGCCGACCTGCCCGCCCTGGAGCACCTGGAGCTCTGGCTGGGCACCCCGGATTACGGCGGCGACGCGACCGTCGCCGACCTGCAGCCCCTGCTGGCGGGCAGCCGGTTCCCCCGGCTGCGCTATCTGGGCCTGCGCGACAGCGAGATCGCCGACGAGATCGCCACGGCGCTGGCCGGGGCACCGATCCTGGAGCGGCTGCAGGTGCTCGATCTGTCGCTGGGCACCCTGGGCGACCTGGGGGCCGAGGCGTTGCTGGCCAGCCCGGCCATCCGCCGGCTCACGCGGCTCGATCTGCATCATCATTACTGCTCTGAGGCGATGATGGCCCGGCTGCAGGCCTTGCCGATCGCCGTGGACACCAGCGATCGGCAAGCAGTGGAGGACGGGGACGACGAGTCGGCGCGGTTCGTGGCCGTCGGCGAGTAGGCAGGAGCAGCAACCGGTGCAGTGGCTGGTGATCGGCGGCCCGGAAACCCGCCGCGTGGCCCTCTTCCAGGCGGCGCTCGCCCGCCAGGGGCAGCCGCCGGCGCACGTCGTCGCCTACCCCGATCTGATCGCCGGCCGGGTCGATCTGCGCACCCTCGTCCATCCGGGCACGGTCGTGCGCATCGAGTCGCCGGATCGCGATTTCCCGACCGAGCAGGCGATTCTCGTGGCCGGTGCCGCCTGCGCCGACCCGGAGGGCGACTATGCCCGCCTCTCCGGGCCGGCCGCGGCCGCCCTCCTGTGCGACAAAGGCGCGATCCGCTACCCGCGCCAGTGGTATCTGGGCTATTGCGCCGTGCTCCGGCAAATCCAGGACCAACTGGCCGCCGCCCCCCCGCATCGGCTGATGAGCCCGCCGGCCGGCATCGCCCTCATGTTCGACAAGCGGCACTGCCAGGCGATCCTGGCCGCCGCCGGGGTGCCCGTGCCGGCGAGCCTCGGGCCGGTCGCCTCGTATGCCGACTTGCGGGCGCGCATGACGGCGACCGGCCAGCCGCGGGTGTTTGTCAAGCTCGCGCACGGCTCCAGCGCCTCGGGCGTGGTAGCCTACCAGGTGGCCGGGGGCCGTCACCAGGCGACGACGACGGTGGAGATGGTCCCCAGGGCGGGGGGCGTGGCGCTCTATAATTCGCGCCGCATCCGCGTCTACCGCGACCCACGCGAGATCGCGGTCCTGATCGACGCCCTCTGCCGGCACCGGGTGCAGGTCGAGCAGTGGGTGCCCAAGGCCGGCCTCGGCGCGCGCACCTGTGACCTGCGGGTGCTGGTGATCGCCGGCCAGGTGCAGCACGTGGTCGTCCGCCTGAGCCGCTCGCCGCTGACCAACCTGCACCTGGCGAACGAGCGGGCGGGCCTGGCGGCGATCTTGCCCCGCCTGGGCGCGGCTGGGTGGGCGGCCGCCGCGGCCACCTGCACGCAGGTCATGCACCAGTTCCCGGCCAGCCTCTACGCCGGGATCGATCTGCTGATCACGGCCGATTATCAATCTCATGTCGTCGGCGAGGTCAACGCCTTCGGCGACCTGCTTTACGATACGCTGCATGCCGGCCGCGACCCCTACGAGGCCGAGATCGTGGCCCTGACCGCCCAGGCCCGGGCGGCCGCGTGAGGGCGCCGGGATGATCGACATGCCGGCGCTGCTGGGCAGCCACGACATCCTCCTGCTGACGCTGGACACGCTGCGCTATGATGTGGCCCGCCGCGCCCTGGCGGCCGGGCAGACGCCGCACCTGGCGGCCCTGCTGCCCGGCGGGGCATGGGAGGCGCGCCACTCCCCGGGCAGCTTTACCTTTGCCGCCCACCAGGCCTTCTTCGCCGGCTTCTTGCCCACCCCGGCCGCCCCGGGCCGCCACCCGCGCCTGTTTGCCTTGCGCTTTCCCGGCAGCACGACGACCGCCCGCGAAACGGCCGTCTTCGACACCCCGGACATCGTCAGCGGGCTGGCCGGCCGCGGCTATCACACCATCTGTATCGGCGGGGTCGGCTTCTTCGATCAGCGCAGTCCCCTGGGCAAGGTGCTGCCCGGGCTGTTCGCGGAGAGCCACTGGGCGCCGCAGCTCGGCGTGCAAAGTCCGCAGTCCACGGAGCACCAGGTCCAGCTGGCGGTCGCCCGGCTCGCCGCCCTGCCGCCGGACCGGCGGGTGTTTCTGTTCCTCAACGTCGCGGCGCTCCATCCGCCCAACCACATCTTCCTGCCCGGCGCGCGGCAGGATTCCCCCGCGTCGCAGGCCGCCGCGCTGGCCTATGTCGATCGGCAGCTGCCGCCGCTGTTCGCCGCCCTCCGCCGCCGGGCGCCCCTGCTGGCCATCGTCTGCTCGGACCACGGCACGGCCTACGGCGAGGACGGCTACCGCGGCCACCGCCTGGCCCATCCCGTCGTCTGGACGGTGCCCTACGCCGAATTCGTGCTCCCCCAGGACCCGCCATGACCGATCTTCCCGCCCTGCTGGCCGAGACGCCCTACCGGTCCTACACCTATGCCTATCCGCATAAGACCGCCTACCGGCCACTGGCGGCGCCGGTGCCGCTGGGCGATCTCTGGGCCGCCGAGGACCGCGGGGCGCTCTTTCTTTACATCCACGTGCCCTTCTGTGAGATGCGCTGCGGGTTCTGCAACCTGTTTACGCTGGCCAATCCCCACGAGGACCTGGCGACGACCTACCTGGCGACCCTCACCCGCCAGGCGCAGCGTGTGCAGGCGGCCATCGGGCCGGCGCAGTTTGCGCGGCTGGCGATCGGCGGTGGTACCCCGACCTACCTGACCGTCCCCGAGCTGCACCGGCTCTTCGACCTGGTCGCCGATTGCTACGGCGTCGACCTGGCGGCCACGCCCATTTCGGTCGAGACCTCGCCCGGCACGGCCACGCCCGACCGGCTGGCCGCCTTGCGCGAGCGGGGAGTGGATCGCATCAGTATCGGGGTCCAGAGCTTCGTCGCCGCCGAGGCCCAGGCCGCCGGCCGCGCCCAGCAAACCGCCGTCGTGACCGCTGCCCTGGCGCACATCCGGGCGGCCGGCTTCCCGATCCTGAACGTCGACCTGATCTATGGCCTGCCCGGGCAGACGGTGGCCAGCTGGTGTGATTCCCTGCGCGCGGCGCTCCGCTTCGCCCCGGAGGAGCTCTATCTCTATCCGCTCTACACCCGGCCCCTGACCGGCCTGGGCCGCCACGCGCGCGGCGGGGCCGACATCCGCCTGGCCTGCTATCGCGCCGGCCGCGATCTGCTGCTGGCCGCCGGCTACACGCAGGTGTCGATGCGCATGTTCCGCGCCGCCGGGGCCCCGGCCGACGCCGGGCCGGTCTACTGCTGCCAGGAGGATGGCATGGTCGGCCTGGGCTGCGGCGCGCGCTCGTATACGCGCGGGCTCCACTACTCCAATGAGTATGCAGTCGGCGCGGCGGGGGTGCGGGCCATCCTGGCGGCCTATCTGGCGCGACCGGATGCCGCCTTCGCCGTGGCCGGCTACGGCTACCGGCTGGGCGCGGACGACCAACGCCGCCGCTACGTGATCCAGTCGCTGCTGCAGGTGGAGGGGCTGGCCCTGGCGGCGTACCGGCGCCGCTTTGGCTCGGATGTCTGGGAGGATCTGCCCGCCCTGCAGCAGCTGGCGCCCTGCGGGCTGGCGGTCGCCAGCGACGACCGGCTGCAGCTCACCGCGGCCGGCCTGGAGCGGTCCGACACGATCGGCCCCTGGCTCTATTCGCCGGCCGCGGTGGCTCTAATGGAGGCCTACGAGCCACGATGAATCTCTCGATCCTCTATCGGGGGCCACTGTCGAGCTGCAACTACGCCTGCGGCTATTGCCCCTTTGCCAAGCACGCCGAAAGCCGGGCCGAGCATGCGGCCGACGCCGCGGCGCTGGAGCGGTTCGTCACCTGGGTGGCTGGGCGCGCCGCGGACCAGATCGGCATCCTCTTCACGCCCTGGGGTGAGGCCCTGATCCGCAAGCGCTATCAACAGGCCCTGGCCCGCCTGACGCAACTGCCCCATGTCGTCAAGGCCGCCATCCAGACCAATCTCTCCTGCCGGCTGGACTGGGTAGACGCCTGCGACACGCGCCGCCTGGCTCTCTGGGCCACCTATCACCCGACGCAAACCTCTCGCGCCCGGTTTCTGGCCCAATGCGCCGAGCTCGACCGGCGGGGCGTGCGCTATAGCGTCGGCGTAGTGGGCCTGCGCGCCCAGGCGGACGAAATCGAGGCCCTGCGCCAGGCGCTGCCACCCCATGTCTATCTCTGGATCAACGCCTACAAGCGGGTGCCGGCGTATTATGCCGCGGAGCACCTGGCGCGCTTTACGGCGGTCGATCCGCTGTTTCCGATCAACGCCCAGGACCATGCCAGCCGGGGCCAGGCCTGCCGCACCGGCCATACAGTGATCGCCGTGGACGGCGACGGCACGGTGCGCCGCTGCCATTTCGTCAAGGCCCCGCTGGGCAATATCTACACGCCGGGCTGGGAGGCGATCCTGCGCCCACGCCCCTGCCCCAACCAGACCTGCGGCTGCCATATCGGCTATGTCCACCTGCCGCAGCTGCAGCTTTACGACGTGTTCGGCGACGGCGTCCTGGAGCGCATCCCGGCCGCCGGCGGGCCGATCACGTCTCCATGATCGGCTGGTACTGGTCGGCGTTGTCGAAGCCGGCGATCCAGGCCGCCGCCTGATGGCAGGTGCGCAGTGCCGGCGGCACCCGGAGCATGTACTGGCGGCCGGTCGACGGGCAGCGCACGGCCAGGCAGACCAGCGGCTCGTCGTCGGGAATCCGCACCCGGACCAACTGGCGCGGGCCGCCCGCATCGCGGTCCTGGGCCAGCACCTCCGCCTGCACCTGGGCCAGGAAGGCCTCGTAGCCCATCCGCTCCATCAGCACGCGGCGCGTTTCGCTGTTCGCGCTCCGCAAGACTTGGTCGGCGGTGATCGTCTCGGGGTGGAAGACGACCCGGGCCTCGACCTCCACGCCGTGCCAGCGCAGGCGGGCGGGCTGCAACGAAGCCGGCAGCTGGGTGATCGGCGTATCGGCCACGTCGATCCAGGCGCTCTGCAGGCCCTCCGGCAGGGCGGTCAGGCCCGGGCAGCCGCTGACATCCAGCTGCCAGAGCTTCCCCAGCCCGTCCGGCAAGCTGCGCAGGCCGGGGCAATTCCGGGCGGTCAGGCGCCCCAGCCCCGCGATGCCCCCGGCCGGCCAGCCCGTCAGCTGGGAGCACCCCGAGACGTCGAGGGCATACACCTGCA
>DATGEF010000727.1:0-3660 GCA_035310405.1 Chloroflexia bacterium
CCGGGCGTCGGCCCCAGGATCGCGCCACGCGCTGAGGTGGATCGGCCTGGGGCGGGTCGGAGACCCGCCTGGGGGGGCGCGGGGATGGTGGCCGATCAATCCAAAGTCGCCCGCCACTACGTTGCTTTATGCAAGAATCGCACTTTTGCGGGCGGGTGCCCACGATGATGGCCTGCTGGACAATGGAGGCTGAATCCTGAACTTCAACGAGCCAGCTGCGCGACTACCGAACCTGTTCGGTTATCAACCCGCTCCCACCCCACCCGAAAGGAGACCCGGCGCGTGCCCCGGGGTTGACCCCGGGGCACGCGCCGGGCAGATAAACGCGTGAAGAATCCGTCGAAATACGTGGTGGCCCTGACGGCGGCCCTGGGCCTCTTCATGGCCGTGCTCGACAACACCGTCGTCAATGTGACCCTGACGCCGATGTCCACGGCGCTCAAGGCCAGCCTGACGTCCATTGAGTGGGTGGTCACCGGCTATTTCCTGGCCCAGGCGGCCGTGATCCCGGTCTCCGGCTACCTCAGCAACCGGGTGGGCATCAAACGCCTGTTCATGGTCTGTGTCGGCCTCTTCACCACCGGCTCGCTGCTCTGTGGGCTGGCCCAGAATGAGACCCAGCTGATCGCCTTCCGCGTGGTGCAGGGCATCGGCGGCGGCGCCCTGTTCCCGCTGGCCCAGGCGATCGCGTTCGGCGCCTTCCCCCCGGCCGAGCGGGCGGCGGCGAGCGGCATCGTCGGCATCCCGGTGCTGCTGGCGCCCGCCTTCGGGCCGACGATCGGCGGCCTGCTGAACGACAATTTCGGCTGGGCTTCGATCTTCTTCGTCAACGTGCCGGTTGGCATCTTCGCGATCTTCCTGGCCTGGCGGGTGATGCCCGCGGATGCGCCGGCGGCCGCCCGGCCCGGCCGCTTCGATTATCTCGGCCTCGGGCTCTCCATGGCCGGCGTGCTGGCCATCGTCTATGCGTTTACCCTGGTCAGCCAGGCGCAGCCGGGCACCGAGACCGTGTTTAACCCGCGCGGCACCCCGTATGGCTGGGGCTACTGGCCCGTCTGGGCGCTCGTCGCCGGCGGGGTGGTTACGCTCGCCGTGTTCGCCTTTTACGAGCTGCGGATCAGCCGCGACCCCGTGCTCGATCTGCGGATCTACCAACGCTACGAGTTCCTCGTCGGCAGCCTGATTACCTGGGTGGTCGCCGCCGTGATCTTCGGCAGCCTGCTCCTGATCCCGATCTTTCTGGAGCAGGTCCGCCTGCCGCACCTCTCGGCCCTCGACACCGGGTTGGCCATGATGCCGCAGGGCCTGGCCTCGGCCGCCGCGGTCGCCCTGGGCAGCCGGCTCTATAACCGGGTCGGCGTGCGCAGCCTGATCCTCGTCGGGTCGACGCTGCTGGTGATCAGCTCGTGGGGGCTGACCCAGCTCACCCCGACCGCGGACGGGCTGAGCCTGCTGCCCTGGCTGGTGATCCGCGGGCTGGGCTTCGGCTTCACCTTTATCCCCGTCCAGACCCTGGCCATGCAGCCGATCGTCGGCGCGGCCCTGGCCAAAGCGAGCTCGCTCTTCGCCGTCACCCGGCAGATCTTCAGTTCGGCGGGCGTGGCCGTCGTGATCACCCTGTTTGTGCAGCAGACGACGCAGCACGCCACCGACCTGCGCGCCCAGCTGCTGGCGAAGCTGCCGGCGGGGGTCAGCCTCAGCCCGACCAGCCCGGCGGCGCTGGCCCTCCGGGACCAGCTCGGCGCCCAGGCGGGGACGGCGGGGGCCAACGACGTGTTCACCCTGGTGACCATCGGCACGCTGCTGATCGTGCTCCTCGCCGTCCTGTTGCCGCGCCGCACGCCGCAGGACGCGGCCGCGACCCCCGCCGGCGAGCCGGCGCGCCCCCCGGTGCTTGCCGAGTAAGGATCGGGCCGCCGGCAATCGCCGGCCCCTCGGCCCCGAAGCTCGTGACATATCCCCTAACCCACCCTTTATCGCTATTGACATAAAGCGCCCCAGGTGCTACAATAGCACTAGCATAAAGGAGCGCACATGCGTCTACCTGCATTAAACCCTGGCCCTGGACCCGCCCCTCCTGCTGCCGTCACCAGCAAAGAAGGCGAGCTGGAGACGCTTGTCCGTGCCCGTTACCCGCTAATTTATATCGTTGCCTGGGAAGAACGCCGGGTCGAAGCGCTGCTGCATTCCATTGCCGCCCGGCGCGATAAGCGTTTGTTCGTCTGGACCTGTACCGAAGGCGTCCAGGCCGACGACGGCGCGGGGACGCTGGTTCCGGCCGACCCCGCGGCGCGCGACCCCCTCCAGGCCCTCGACTTCGTGCAAAACTGCCGCGAAGCCGCGATTTTCCTGCTCAAAGATTTCCATCCCTATATCGACGACAGCCGGTCCGCGCCCGGCACCCATGTCGCCACCCGCAAGCTGCGCGACCTGGCCCGGGTGCTCAAAGAGAGCCATAAAACCCTGGTGCTGCTCTCGCCGGTGCTGCGCTTCCCGCTGGAGTTGGAGAAAGATATCACCGTCGTCAACTTTGGCCTGCCCTCGCTGGACGAGCTCGACCAGTCGCTCAGCCTGGTGATCAACTCCGTGGAGAAGCGGTCGGCCTTGCGGCTGGGCCTCGACCCGGCCACCCGCGAACAGGTGCTCAAGGCCGCCCAGGGCCTGACCCAGGCCGAGGCCGAGAACGCCTTCGCCCGCTCCCTGATCATGACCCGCCGGCTCGACGTCGACGTCGTCGTGGCCGAGAAGGAGCAGTTGATCCGCCGCTCCCGCATCCTGGAATATTATCATTCGCCCGCAGCTTTCGAGGATGTCGGGGGCCTGGACGAGCTCAAGATCTGGCTGCGCAAGCGCGCCCTGGCCTTCAGCGCCAGCGCGCGGGCCTTCGGCCTGCCCGAGCCCCGCGGCATCCTGCTGATGGGCGTGCAGGGCGGCGGCAAGAGCCTGGTCGCCAAGGCCGTGGCCAGCCTCTGGCAGCTGCCGCTGCTCAAGCTGGACCTGGGGAAGGTCTTCAGCGAGCTGGTGGGCTCGTCGGAGGAGAATATGCGCTCCGCCCTGGCCACCGCGGAGAGTATTGCCCCAGCTATCCTCTGGCTCGACGAGCTCGACAAAGGCCTGGCCGGCGTCGCCTCGTCGCACCGCTCGGACGCCGGCACCGCGGCGCGCGTCTTCGGCTCGTTCCTGACCTGGATGCAGGAGAAGACGTCGACCGTGTTCGTCATCGCGACGGCCAATAACGTCGGCAGCCTGCCGCCGGAGGCCCTGCGCAAGGGCCGCTTTGACGAGATTTTCTTTATCGACCTGCCCAACGAGCAGGAACGGCGGGAGATTTTCGCCATCCATATCGTCAAGCGCCAACGCGATCCCGAGCTCTACGATCTCGACCGCCTGGCGGCCGCGAGCGCCGGCCTGAGCGGCGCCGAGATCGAGCAGGCCGTGATCAGCGGCCTCTACGATGCCTTCGACTCGGGCCATGAGCTGACCGGCGACGATATTCTGCGCGCGATGCACGGCTCCATCCCCCTCTCGCAGACCATGCGCGAGGAGGTGGGCGCCCTGCGCGACTGGGCCCGCACCCGTGCCCGGCCCGCCTCGCGGCGGTAGTCGTCAGTCGTCAGTCGTCAGACGATAGTCGTCAGTCGTCAGTCGTCAGTCGTCAGT
>DATGEF010000728.1:0-2704 GCA_035310405.1 Chloroflexia bacterium
GGGTGGCGGCGGGGCAGGTGATCGCGTAATGGATCGTCAGCGTGCGCTCCACGCCGGCGTTGGTCGCGGAGCCCACGGCCCAGACGCCCCCGCCCGGGACGGCCGCCAGGCCGTGCAGGCCGTTGTCGCCGGACCCGGCATCCGGGCTCGGGATGATGCTCCACTGGCTACCGTCCCAATGCTCGACTAAGTTCTGCTGCGTGGGCGAGCTGCCGGCGAAGCCGCCCGCCCAGATATCGTCGGCGGCCAGCACGGCGATCCCGTCGAGGGTGTTCTGGCCGGTCCCGGTGTTGGCACTGGGCACGATACTCCAAGTGGTGCCATCCCAGTGCTCCACCAGCGTCTGGCGGGTCATGCTCGCGTTGACATAATAACCAACCGCCCAGACATTGTTGCCGGCCAGGGCGGCGACGCGTTGGAGAAAGTTACTGCCGGTGCCCATGTTGGGGCTGGCGACGATCTGCCAGCTGCTGCCGGTCCCATGCTCCACCAGGGTTTGATTGCGGGTGCCGGTATTGTAGTTCCCCACGGCCCAGATATCGTTGGCCGCGACGGCGGCGAGCCCGAAGATCTGGTTCGCGCCGGTCCCCACGTTCGCGCTGGGCACGATCTGCCAGCTGCTGCCGGTCCAGTGCTCCGTCAGGGTTTGGGCGACGCCGTTGTTGGCGAAGCCGGCCGCCCAGACGTCATTGGCGGCGATGGGCGCGACCGCGACCAGGTTATTTAGGCCCTGGCCGACGTTGGGGCTGGCCACAAACGTCCAACTGGTGCCATCCCAATGCTGGGTCTGGGTCTGGTAATGGCTGCTGTCGGGCTTGTAGCCGCCCACGGCCCAGACATCGTTCGTGGTCCGGGCCGCCACGTCGTAGAAATCGGTATGGATCCCCGGCGTCGGGTTCGGGATGATGCTCCAACTGCTGCCATCCCAGTGCAACGGGGGCGACCGCCAGTTGCCGTTGTCCAGGAGCTCGTATTCGACGGCCCAGACGTCGTTGGCCGCGACTCCGGCCACGGCATTCAGCCCGTCGCGGCTCGTGCCGGCGTTGGGGCTGGTGACGATGGCCCCGCTCGGGGAACAAATGGGCGTGGCGGTGGCCGAGGGCGTGCCCTGCATGGGGATCACGCCCAGGCCGGAGGCGGCGCGCACCGGGCTGGGGCCCGGAATCAAGTATAGGCTCCCGGCGGCGATGCTGACCCCCGCCAGCAGCACGCCGGCCAGGGCGCACCTCGTAGACGGCTGATGCATATGATCCATACTCCTTCCCGGGCCCGGGCTATTTCGTACCCGGGCTACTTCGTACCCGGCTATTCTTTCCCACTGCTGGCTACCTCTATCATAGGGCGGCGGGGGGCAGAATCCTAGGGCGAAGTGGTACGGAGGGTGGTACAAAAACCTGTCAGCGATCGGGATGCGGCCGATCGTGCGGGCTCCCGCCGCGCGGCCGGGACGCCGTGCGGCGTCAGGCCGGGGCGGCGGGGGTTGCCGCCGTGGGGCCGCCGTCCAGGACGCGGCGCGTCTCGTGGGCGACCATGAGATCCTCGCGGGTGTGGAGCACGAGCACCCGCACGCGCGACGCCGGCGCGGCCACATCGCAATCCGCGGCCCCGGCGGCATTCGCCGCGGCGTCCAGCGTGGCGCCGAGCCAGGCGAGCGGCCCGACAACCTCCGCCCGTACCGCGGGCGCCTGCTCGCCGACGCCGGCCGTGAACACGAGCGCATCCAGCCCGCCCAGGCTGGCGACCATCGCGGCAATGCCCGCCCGAATCCGCGCTGTGTACACGTCGAGGGCGAGGCCGGCCCGGGCATCCCCGGCCGCCCGTGCGGCGAGCACCTCCCGCATATCGCCCGATCCCCCCGCGATGCCTTTCAAGCCCGATTCATAGTTCAGGACGTGGTCCAGGGCGGGGACATCTAGAAACCCCTGCACCAGGACATGGACCAGGAGGCCGGGGTCCACCGCGCCGGATCGCGTGCCCATCATCACGCCGTCGAGCGGGGTGAAGCCCATCGTCGTATCGACGGAGCGGCCCCCGGCCACGGCGGCCAGCGAACAGCCGTTGCCCAGGTGGCAGATGACCAGCCGGAGGCCGGCAGGCGGGCGGCCCAGCAGCTCCGCGGCGCGGCCGGCGCAGTAGGCATGACTGAGCCCGTGGAAGCCGAAGCGGCGCAGGCCCCACGCGGTGTACCAGGCGTAGGGCACACCGTACAGATAGGCGCTGGGCGCCAGCGTGCTATGAAACGCGGTATCGAAGGCGGCGACCTGCGGCACCCCCGGCAGGAGCGCCTCGGCGGCCGCGATGCCCTCCAGGGCGGCCGGGTTGTGCAGGGGCGCCACCGCCGCCAGCTCGCCGATCGCCGCCTTCACGGTCGCGTCGATGCGCACGCTCGTCTGGTAGCGGGTGCCGCCGTGGACCACCCGGTGGCCCACCGCCGTGATGCGGGCGCGGTCATAGGGCGCCAGGAGGTCCCGCAGCGCGGCCGCGTGCCCGGTCGGGCCGTTGCCGGCGGCCGGGCGCCAATCGACGGCGCCCTGCCCCTCTTGCGCCAGGCGTGCTGCCTCGAATAGCCCGACCTTCAGGCTGCTCGATCCGGCGTTGAGGACGAGGATCTGCGCGGCGCCCGCGCCGGTGTCGCTGGGCCTCACGAAGCGGGCCAGACCCAATCGCGGATCGCCGGCGGATCCTGGAGTTGATCGACCATGTA
>DATGEF010000729.1:0-4382 GCA_035310405.1 Chloroflexia bacterium
CTCCCGCCCAGGGCACGGCACGCCGTGCCCCTACCACCCCAGACCACCGTCGCGCGCGTAAGGGCGGACTACCCATCCGCCCCGCCTTCTCGCTGCAAAAACCTGCAGCGCACCCCGCCGGCGAATCGCGCTTGACAGGCGTGCTGGATTATGCTACAGTTTCCAGTCGGGAGCAGCTATGCGGCGCCCGATAGATCTGTGTACCGCCGTTGGGCAGTGGACCTACCAGGAGGATGGGCGTTAGCCATATGAGAATCGTGGTGCCAAAAGAGATTCTGCCGGGAGAGCGCCGGGTGGCGCTGACCCCTGACGCGGCCGGGCGTCTGGTCAAAGCCGGGCATGAGGTCTGGATCGAGACCGGGGCCGGCGCCGCCGCCTATTTTACCGATGCGGCCTACCAGGCGGCGGGCGCCCAGAGCGTCGCCGATACGGCCGCGCTCTGGGGCGCGGGCGATCTGGTCCTGAAAGTGCAGAAGCCGCTGCCCCACCCGGCGCTGGGCCGGCACGAAGTCGATCTGATGCAGTCCGGGGCTGTGCTCATCTCCTTTCTGGCTTCGCTGACGAGCCCGGACCTGGTCCGCCTGCTGGCCGCGCGCAACATCACCAGCTTCGGCATGGAAGCCATCCCCCGCATCTCGCGCGCCCAGACGATGGACGCGCTCTCCTCGCAGGCCACGGTGGCGGGCTACAAGGCCGTGCTGCTGGCCGCCGATACGCTCGGCCGCTTCTTCCCGCTCTTGATGACGGCGGCGGGCACGGTGGCCCCGGCGCGGGCTTTCGTCCTGGGGGCCGGCGTGGCCGGCTTGCAGGCGATCGCCACCGCCCGGCGGCTCGGCGCCGTGGTCGAGGCCTATGATGTCCGGGCCGTAGTGAAAGAGCAGGTCGAGAGCCTCGGCGCCAAGTTTGTCATGCTCGACGGTATCGACGCGGCGGGCGCCGGGGGCTACGCGAAGGAGCTGACCCCGGAGCAGCAGCAGCAGGTCGTGGCCATGATCGCCCAGCATGCGCAGGACTCGGACGTAATCATCACCACTGCCGCCATCCCCGGCCGCCGCGCCCCGGTGATGATTACCGCGCCGATGGTAGCCGCGATGAAGCCCGGCTCGGTCATCGTCGACCTGGCCGCGGAGACGGGCGGCAATTGCGAGCTCACCCAGGCGGGCGAGACGATCGTCCGCGACGGCGTGATTATCATGGGCCCCTTGAATATCCCGAGCATGATCCCGTATCATGCCAGCCAGATGTATTCCAAGAACGTGACCAACCTGCTGCAACTGTTGATGCCCAAGCAGGAACTCGTGCTCAACTTTGAGGACGAGATCATCGCCGGCACCTGCATCACGCATGGGGGCCAGATCGTCCACGCCGCGACCGCCAAAGCCGTGGAGGCCGCGCCGCCCGCGCAAGGAGTATCCGCATGACCATTGATGTCTTGCTCGTCAGTCTCACGATCTTCATGCTCGCCGTCTTTGTCGGCACAGAAGTGATCAGTAAAGTCCCGGCCACGCTCCACACGCCACTGATGTCCGGCACCAACGCCATCCACGGTATCGTGCTCATGGCGGCCATGCTCGTCGCCGGCCTGGCCGGCAAAGGCATCCTGCTGACGGTGCTTGGCTTCCTGGCGGTCGTCCTGGCCACCGGCAACGTCGTGGGGGGCTTCGTGGTCACCGACCGCATGCTCGAAATGTTCAAGAAGAAGCCCCAGGCCGGCAAGTAGCAAGCAGCAAGCAGCAAGCAGCAAGCAGCAAGCAGAAGGATCATCGCTGTGCAGATTCCGAGTTACATCCCGCAAATTATTTATATTATCGCGGCGATCTTGATCATCGTCGGCCTCAAGCGGCTGTCGTCGCCGGCCACGGCCCGCGTCGGCAACCAGATCGCGGCCGTCGGCGTGGCCCTGGCCCTGGCGATCACGATCCTCAATAGCGAGATCCAGGACTATCTCTGGATCGGCGTCGGCGTGGTCATTGGCGGCATCGCGGGCTATATCATGGCCCGGCGGGTGCAGATGACCGCCATGCCCCAGATGGTGGCCCTGTTCAACGGCATGGGCGGCGGCGCGGCGGCGCTGGTCTCGGCCTCCGAGTACCTGCACAGCCAGACCGTCCCCGGCACCAGCGAGAACTTCGCCGTCCTGCTCACTACGCTGCTGGGCCTGATTATCGGGTCACTATCCATCGCCGGCAGCGTGGTCGCCTTCGGCAAGCTCCAGGGGCTGATCTCGGGCCGCCCGATCACCTATGGGGGCCAACAGGTGGTCAACGGCATCCTGGCGGTCGTCATCGTGGGCTTCAGCCTCTACCTGCTCTTCCTGCAGACGAACAGTGTGCCCGCCTTTGTCGCCATCGCCGCGGCCGCGCTGATCCTGGGTGTGGCCGTCGTGCTGCCCATTGGCGGCGCCGACATGCCGGTCGTGATCTCCCTGCTCAACTCGTTCACCGGTCTGGCCGTGGCCATGACCGGGTTCGTGCTCAACAACCCGGTGCTGATCATCAGCGGCACCCTGGTCGGCGCGTCCGGTACGTTGCTGACCCAGCTGATGAGTAAGGCGATGAACCGCTCGCTGGCCAACGTCCTCTTCGGCGCGTTCGGCTCGGCCGGTGGGCCCGCGGCGGCCGGCGTGGCGGGGGGGGCGGCGGCCGTGCCCTTGCGCGAGACCAGCGCCGAGGATGCCGGCACCCTGCTCGCCTACTCGCGTAGCGTCATCGTCGTGCCGGGCTACGGCCTCGCCGTCGCCCAGGCGCAGCAGACCGTGCGCGAGCTGGCCGAGGTCCTCGAAAAGCGGGGCGTGGACGTGCGCTACGCCATCCACCCGGTGGCCGGGCGCATGCCCGGGCACATGAACGTGCTGCTGGCCGAGGCCAACGTGCCCTACACGCAGCTGAAGGAAATGGACGAGATCAACTCGGAGTTCCCGCAGGCCGACGTGGCTCTGGTGATTGGGGCCAACGACGTGACCAACCCGGCGGCGCGCACCAACCCGCAGAGCCCGATCTTCGGCATGCCGATCCTCAACGTCGACCAGGCGCAGAACATCATCGTGATCAAGCGCGGGCGCGGCACCGGCTTCGCTGGCATCGAGAACGACCTGTTCGCCAACCCCAAGACGATGATGCTCTTCGGCGATGCCAAGGATGCCCTCAGCCGCCTGGTGAGCGCCGTCAAGGCGGCCTGATCGCGGGGGAGCTACTGAGGAGTCGCCGTGCCGCCCAGTAATGTGCCCCCAGGGATCACCCCGGCCTTGCGCATCGCCCGGCCGCCCGTGCCAGACGCCGACAAGATGATCCTGCTCCCGCTGGACAATCACGTGCGCGCGGCGGAGATCTATCTGACCCCGGGGACCCAGGCGCGCATCGCGGCCGAGTTCGGCGCCTACCTCGGCAAGCCGCGCTACCCCCTCCTGGTCTCCAACGCGGTGACGGACCTGGTCTGCGCCACGGACCTAGCCGATCGGCCCGTCGGGGAAGCCCGCGCGCTGCTCGGGGCGGCCTACCTCTGGAGCTATCGCAGCACCATCGCGGGCCGCGTCACCCTGGCCGCCTTGCCGCTCATGGGTATTGCGCGGACGTTACGCCGGGCGCCGCGGGACTTTGCGGCCACCACCAACTATGGCACCCGCTGGTCCGCCGAGCTGGGCCCCCGCCATTGGCGCTTCGATTTCGAAGATGAGTTGCTGCACCCCGAATGGATCCAGGGCTTGCTGACCTGTGCCTTCACCGAGTTGATCCGGGTGCCCGGCCTCCAGATCGGCTATACGCTGCCCGCCCCCAAGCATATCTCCTTCGACATTATCTGGCAGTAGCCGCGCTCCTAATGATGGGCGAGCAGCTGGCCATGGAGCAGGTAGTGGTTGATCGCGGTGCCCCAGGACCCGATCCACTCCTGATACTTAGCGTCCGTCAGCTCGCCCAGATAGGCATTGCCGGCCGCGCCCAACGCGGTCAGCGTATACGTCACGGAGACAGTGCTGGCTCCGGCAGGGCCCTCTGCGCAGTGGATACCGATCGCTGCCACATGCGAGTCAGGCGTGACGCGCACATAGCTGATCCGGGCCTGGGCGGAATCCAATTCGGTGATTACCCAGGTGGTCTCCGCCTCACCGGAACGGGTGGTAACAAATACGGCGCCGACCTCCGGCGTGCCGTCCTGGGGGTGATAGATACGGGGCTCCCAGCCAGCCGCCCAGTGCTTTTCGCCCAGTGGGGTGAACAATGGAAACACCCGGTCCCGGGGCGCGGCCAGCTGCAGGACTGTCTTACGCGTAATGTGTTGGGCAGTAAATAGATCTGGCATCCGATCCTCCGCTTTCAGGGGCTGCTATCCTCCGGCACCGAGTCACCGGCGGTTTCCAGGAAATGGTGGCTGGCGCTCGCTCCGTA
>DATGEF010000730.1:0-4626 GCA_035310405.1 Chloroflexia bacterium
GACCCTGCAGGATATTCTACGCGAGCGGGCGCAGCGCCAGGCCACCCAGGGCTTCTCGATTAAAATCGGCGGGGAAGTGAACGACCTGAGCCTCGGCCTGCGCCAGCGGATCGTGCAGGACCGGGGGACCTGGCTGGTCGAGGGCCTGCGCAGCTTCGGCGCGGAAGCCTGGGCCTATTTTCACGCCTGGCCGTTGCTCTGGGCGCCGCTCGGCTTCTTCGTGGCCCGCCGGGGGCCCGAGCCGGCCCGCCGGCGGATGCTCACGGCGGCCGGCGTCTGGGCGGCGCTGGCCCTGCTGTATGCCCTGGTCGGCTGGGCGGCCAACCTCTATGTCCGTTACGCACTGTTCCTGTTGCCCTGGGTCGCACTCGGATCGGGACTGCTCCTGAGCAATCTGGTGGCGCGCGGGCGGGCGGGGCGCTGGCTCGTGGCGGCGCTGATGCTGGCCGGCACGCTCGACGCCCTGGCCTTCTGGTATATGCGGATCACCTTTGCCAATAAATGACCTGCGCGCTGGTGCTTTGCCGGGCACGCGGCTAGAATCCGGGCCTCTGAACTCCCCGGTGAACTCCCCGGTCACCCGCCGCGAGCGCGCCTGGGCCGCGCTGGGGTGTGCGCTGCTGGCCACGCTCTTTCTCAGCCCCGCGCTGGGGCCGGGCCGCGTGTTTTCGCCCGCCGACGTGCTCTACACGCACTATCCCTGGCGCGCCCAGCCCCCGGCGGGCTGGCCGGGGCCCGGTAATGCCCTGGTGGGCGAGGATAGCGCTTTCGTCTTCGAGCCCTGGCTGATCTACAGTGCGCACCAGCTGCAGCAGGGAGCGCTGCCGCTCTGGAACCCCAATAATTTGCTGGGCGTGCCGCTGATCGGCAATATGCAATCGGCTGTCTTTTCGCCCTTGACCTGGCCCTACTTTCTCTGGCCCGACCCGGGGACGCTGGTCGTGCCCGCCTGGCTGAAGCTCTGGCTGACGGCTCTCGGCCTGTACCTGCTGGCGCGCGAGGCGCTGCGCTGTGGCCGGCTGGCCGCCGCGATCGCTACGATCGCCTTCAGCCTCGGCGCCTTTATGACCATCTGGCTGCTGTATCCCTTGACCAGCACGGTGACCTGGCTGCCCTGGCTCTGGTGGGCGACCGCGCGGCTCGTCGACGCGCCCAGCCGCCGGCGGCTCGCCGGGCTCGCCGGGCTGGTGGCCCTGAGCCTGGTCGCCGGGCACCCGGAAACCGCGTTGCATAGCGCCGAGGCCACGGGCGCGTTCGCGCTCTTTTATGCCTGGCAGGCCGGGCCGGGGTCCGTGCGTCGCGTCGGGCAGCGCCTGGGCTGGTGGCTGGGCGCGTATGCGCTCGGCGGGCTGCTGGCGGCCGTGCAGCTGCTGCCGTTTCTCGACTACTTAGCCCAGAGCACGGTCTGGCTCACGCGCGGCAGCCAGCTCGACGGCCCCTGGCTGCCCTTCCGCTATGCCTGGGCCCTGGTCAGCCCGAGCTTGCTCGGCAGCCCGGCCGATCGCACCTGGTGGGCCAGCGATACGACCTACAACGAGATCACGACCTACTGCGGCGTCGTGCCCCTGCTGCTGGCCCCGTTGGCCTTGTGGGCCGGCCCGGGCCGGCAACGCCGCTTCGCGCTGTTTCTGCTGGGGTTGGCGGGGGTGTCTCTGGGCGTGGTGTACCATTGGCCCGTGGTGTTCGAGGTCGTGACCGCCCTGCCGCTGATGCATCTGGTAGCCAACCAGCGGCTGCTCGTCTTCGTCCAACTGGCGTTGGCGCTGCTGGCCGCCTTTGGGCTGGAGTCGATCCGCGCCCGGCTGCCGGGGGCGCGCCGCCCGCTCATGCTGCTGCTGGCCGGCGTGACCACTTTCTGGTTCGTGGCCGGCCTGGCGGTCCCCTGGCTGCTGGCCCGGGACTATTTTGCCATCCCGGCCGACCCGAGCCGGGCCCTGGCTCTCTGGCAAGGCGGCCTGTGGCGCACGGCTGGCCTCCTGGCCGCCGGCGGGGGACTCCTGGCCGGGGCCGCAGCCCTCGGGGCGCGCCGGCCCCGGCTGGCCGCCGGGCTGCTCTGGCTGCTGCCGGCGCTGCTGCTGGCCGACCTGGGGCTCGCCTACGGCGGGTATAATCCGACTATGGACCGTGCCGCTTACTACCCGGCGACGCCGGCCACGCAGTTTCTGCAACAGCAGCAGGCCGCGCAGGGCCCGCTCCGGGTCGTCGCGGCCAACCGCACCTTCCCGCCCGCCGCGAACCTGCCCTATGGCCTGGCCGACCCGCGCAACTACGACGCCCTGGAGCCCCAGCTCTTCCACGAGCTGGCGATCCTGATTGAGCCCGCCATCCGCCTCAAGCCGGGCGGCAGCCCCACCGTGTTCCGCTCAGTGCATCATCGGCTGCTGAACCTGTTCGACGTCCGTTATGTGCTGGCCGCGCCCGACGAGGACCCGAACTATGTGCCCATCGTGCGCCAGGAGGCCGGCGGGGATGCCCTGGACGCGATCGGCGCCGGCGCCCGGCCGGGCCAGACTTTCGTGGCGCCCGCCGATAACCTGGCGGCGATCCAGGTGCGCGGCTCCACGGCGGGCGGGCACGCGACCGGCACGCTGGTCTTCCACTTGCAAACCGACCCGGCCGCCCCGGCCGACCTGGTGACCAAGCGGCTCGACGTCGCGCAACTGCCCGATGGGGACTACTGGTGGATCCGCTTCCCGCCGATCCGCCAGGCGCGCGGCCGGCACTTCTACTTTTATTTCGCCGCGCCAGATGCCCCCACCAGCCCGGCCGCCGGCCTCTTTTACAGCCCCGCGGCGGTTTATGCCGCCGGCACGCGGCGGCAGGGCGATCAGTCGGTGCCCGGCGCCCTGACCTTCCGCGCCCTGGCCCTGCCCGAGGGCGATGCCGCTTGGTTCACGCGGGTGCTGGATGGCGGCCGCCAGGGGGCCAGCGTGTTCGAGAACCAGCAGGCCCTGCCCCGCGCCTGGATCGCCCATGCCCTGGAGATTCTCCCGGCCGGCGCGGACCAGCTGGCACGGCTGGCCGACCCGGCGTTCGACCCGGCGCAGACGGCGATCCTGGCCGATCCGTTGCCGGATGGCCAGGGGTTGCCGGCCGTCCCGCCGCTGCCCCGCAGCGACGCGGTGCAGATCACCCGCTATGCGCCCGAGGACGTCGAGATCGCCGCGCGCAACTCGGCGGCCGGGCTGCTGGTGCTCAGCGACCAGGTGTTCTCCGGCTGGGCCGCCACGCTCGACGGCCGGCCGGTCCCGATCCTGACCGCCGACCATGCGTTGCGCGCCGTTTACCTGCCGGCGGGCGCGCACCAGGTGCGCTTTGTCTATCAGCCGGCCGCCTTCTACCTGGGGGCGGGCGTGAGCGGGGCCGCGCTGGGGCTGCTGATCCTGCTGGCCGCCTGGCCCGCTACAAGCTGGCGACGACCGCGGCGGCCGCCGCTTCCTCCGTCGCCGCATCCGCGACCGTCAGCACCGTGATCAGCAGCTCGTCCACGCCTACCGCCCGGATCGCGCGCAACCGGGCGGCGACGGTGGGGGCGTCCCCGGCGACGACCAGTTCGTCGATCAACGCATCCGGCATCCGCCCATCGGCGGGGACGGGGAACCCGGCGTCGGCAAACATCCGCGCGTAGAAGGGCGCCCGGGCATAGCCGCCGATCTGGGGTAGGGCCGCCGCGCGGATGGCGGCGCGGTCGCCGTGCATGGCCACCGGCACATGGCCGATCAGCGGCGGGACGGGCCGCCCGGCGGCCTCTGCGCCCGCGCGTAGCGCCGGCAGCGCCGTCTGCACCAGATAGGGGATCGGGCAGAGCCAGGAGATCGCCCCATCCGCCAGCTCGCCGGCCAGCTGGAAGGCCGGGGCGCGCAGGGCGGCGATCGGCAACGGGGTGCGTGGCGGCGGGGCGCCCCCGGCCAGCCGGGCCCGGACGCGGTACTGCCGGCCCTGGAAGTCGACCTTGCCATCCCAGAGCAGCCCGCGCAACACGGTCAGGTATTCCCGCAAATGCTCCAGCGGCCGGTCGAAGGGGATGCCCAGCATGTCGGCGATGATGAACTTATGGCTGGGGCCGATGCCGAGCCGCAGCCGGCCCGGGGCCAGGCCCTCCAGGGCCAGGGCCTGCCCGGCCAGCGCCGCCGGGTGGCGGGGGTAGGTCGGCACGATCGCGGTGCCGAAGGCGATGCGGCTGGTCTGCGTGGCCGCCGCGCCGAAGAGAGTCAGCGGGTCGGCGGCGATGCCGGCGACGGTGCTCCAGACCATCGGCACCCCGTGGCTCTCGGCCATGCGGATAAAGGCCAGCGCCGCCGCGGCGGTCGGCTGGTTAACCACCAGCCCGGCATGGATCTCACTCATCTAGACCTCCCCATTGTGATTCTGGATGGACGCTCCCCCGTTTACGGGCCGCTCCGCTGCAGATCTCGTGCCGCCCTGGCGCTCAGGCGGGTGTCGAGCCGGCCGGGGTGGGGGCTGGCGCGGGCTGCCATTATAGCAGCGGTGCTTATTCGCTCTATTGAGTCGGACTCATGTTATAGATCGCTGGTGTAAGTTGCGAGCATTCAAGGGGACAAGCAGGGTTGAACGATAGGAAACTGAGCAGGCTGCTGGTTCTCGACCACTTGGGTTGCCACATCA
>DATGEF010000731.1:0-7794 GCA_035310405.1 Chloroflexia bacterium
GGTCGGCTTCCTGCGGCATATAGCCATGCAGCAAGCCGCCGTTCACCAGGTGCTCGATGCGCTGCACAAGCATGGCCAGCACAAAGCTGAAGATCTCCGGGTTGGGCGCCAGGTCGGCGGGGGGCTGCGTGAAGTGGGCGAGCCGGGGATCGGCGGTCAGCATATAAAACAGGTTGGCGACCCCTACTTTGGGCCGGATGACGAGCATGCGGCCGCCGGGGATCGCGATGCGGCCGACATGCTGGCGGGCGGCCAGCCGGTAGATATCCGGCTGGTCGGTGCGCGTGATCTCGATCTGCCCGGAGTAGCGCGTGCGCAGCAGGTCGTACATCGCGGGCGTCAGCGGCGCCTCGGTGGCCGCAAATTCCTGCAGGACAATCGTTCCGACCCCTTCCGCGGCCGGCGCGTCAGGCATGGGGGGCGTCCAGGGCGGCCGCCGCCAGGGCGAACATGGCGTGGTATTCGTCGATCTCGCCGGCCGGGGGGATGAAATACTCGGCGATCAACGGGCGGATGGCGGTGCGCCAGAGCCGGTCGAGCGTGGTCCGATTCAGCGGGTCCAGCATGAAGTAGCTGTGGCCGAGCCGGTGATCGGGGTCCAGGGCTTCGCTCAGCCGGCTGTTGACTTCCTGAAAGAGCTGCAGCACGGTCTGGCGGGCCGCGGCCGCGGTGCCATGGTCCCGGAGCCAGGCATCGAGCACGCCGGCATGCGGCTCGATCTCGATGAAGCGGAAGCGGCGCCGGAGGGCATAGTCGACCAGGGCCAGGCTCCGGTCGGCACTGTTCATGGTCCCGATCAGCAGCAGGTTCTCGGGCACATAGAACGGCTGGGGCGGGCCGCCGATCCCGGCCGAGACCGAGAGCTCGACGGCCCCCTGCGGGCCGCGATACTCCAGGGCGTAGAGCAGCTCGCCGAAGACACGGGCCAGCGGCGCCCGGTTGATCTCGTCGACGATCAGCACATAATGGTGCTCGGGGTCCCGGCGGGCGGCCTGGCACATGCGGACGAAGATCCCGGGCAGGACCGCGTAGGTCACATGGCCCCAGGCGTCCACACTCGGCTTGAGGCCCTCGATAAAATCCTCATAGGCCGTCGCCGGGTGGAACTGCACGATCTGCACCCGCGCCGGGTCGCCGGCGGCCAGGGCGGCCAGGCCACGGGCCAGCCAGGTCTTCCCGGTGCCGGGCGGCCCGTTGAGCACGATCTGGCCCGTGTCCTCCAGGAGATCGCGGGCTTCTTCGAGCGTGGCGGCCGGCAAGCCGGTGAGCTGCTGCAGATCGGCCACGCTGGCGACCGCGGGGAGGGCCGGCGGCAGGCGGGGCGGGGGCGCGGGCGGTGTGGGGCTATAGCCGGGCGGCGGTTCGCGGACAAACCGGGCCGGCGCGCGGAGCGGCGTCTCGGCCGGCGCGTCGCTTTCCGGCTCGCCGACGAAGCGCTGGCCGGAGTCGATCGCGGCGAACGGGGCGGCCAGCTCGGGGTTGCGGGCGATGAGCCGATCCTGCAGGATCGTGTATTCGGCCGGGCTGAGGTAGAACAGGGTCCCGCTGCTGCGTTGCTTGACCGGCTCGGCGTCGGCCAGGCCGGGCAGCGCCTGGATCTCCGGCCAGGGCAGTGGGTTGGTCACCTCAAAGGCGAACTGGACCTCGATATGGAGCGCCTCTTTGGGCGCCGGGGGCGCGCCGGCGTCCGGCTCGGGCGGGGCCGGGGCCGCCGGCGGCGCGTCGGCCGGCCCGCCGCCGACATGGGTGACAATGCCCACGGCCCGGATGGCGCGGTCCGGGCGGGCGACATAGATCAGCACGGGGTCGCCTGTTTGGGCCGACTCGAAATTAGCGCGGGGCCGGCCGCTGAAGGTCGCCAGCCCGGCGCCGGCCAGCGACTGCCACTCGGGGCGCCGCCGGCGCGTCGACAGCCACCAGGCCGTGCGGGTCACGCCCGCCCGTCCGGCGGGGGCGGGCGGGGCGGCGGGCCCATCGGCCGGGGCGGCCTCGGTTCTGGTGGTGTCAGGCTGGCTCATGTTGACATAAGTATAACACAAGCCAGGCGGGCCGGCAAGGGGGTCAGGAGCCGGCGGCGCCACCGGCTGCGCGCCGCCCCGGCGAGGTGGGCGGCGGCGCGGGAGTGTGCTACAATGGGGGCGACGACCGATATGAGCCGCTCTGTTATGCCTGACGACCTATCTCCCCGGTCCCGCACGGCCGATCTGGCCGTGCGGCTGGGTTGGATCGGCGTGGGCCTCGGCCTGGCGCCCTGGCTGCTGATCGTGCCGCTCGGTGTGTACCAGATGGATTTTATGCTCTGGCCCTGGATCTGGCCGGCCCTGTTGGGGGCCGGCGGGACCGGCGCCGGCTGGCTGGCGATCCGGCTGGGCGATCGCCGCGCGCGGCGCATTGCCCTGGCGGCGCTCGGCCTCGGCCTGTTTGCGCTAGTGGCCGCCCTGGCCGGGTTCAGTTGGATGCTGGCCAGCATGTACGCTGGCCGCTCTCCCATGCCCCAGTAGGCTGGCCCCGGGCCGGCCCCCACCCATTCGTGAAGTGACGAGCGAGGAAGACTTTCTTGGAATCTGTAGCGACACATGCGACAAGCGCACCGGGCGACCCCGCGCTGGCGGCCCCCCCTTTTACGATCGATGGGCACCAGGATGCGCTCTTTTATGCGGCCGCCAATGGCGGCGAGGCGGCTTTCGACGCCGGATCGCCGAGCCTGCAGATCGACCTGCCGGGCCTGCGGGCCGGCGGGGTCGATGCCGCGTTCTGGGCCATTTTTGGCGAATGCGAGCAGGCGGACGTGCATGACCCCGCGACGGCCGCCGGCGAAGTCGATCGGCTGCTGGCGCGCTACTGCGCCTGGATCGCCCGGAATCCGGCTTACCGGGTGCTGTGCGACGCCGGTGATCTCCAGGCGGCCGCGGACGCGGCGCGGGCCGCGGCGGGCGGCCCGGCGGCGCCGTTCGGGGTGCTGCTGCATTGTGAGGGGGCGCGCGGTATTGCCGGCCTGGAGCATCTCCGGGCGCTGCAGGCCAGCGGCCTGCGCTCGGTGGGCCTGACCTGGAACAAGGCCAACGCCTATGCGACTGGGGCGCACGGCGATCCGGAGAGCGGGCTGACGCCGGCGGGCCAGGCCCTGGTCCGTGAGCTGAATCGCCTGCATATGGTCGTCGACGGGGCGCACTTGAGCCGGCGCGGGCTCTGGGATGTGCTGGAGATCAGTACCGCGCCCGTGGTGGTGACCCATACCGGGTGCGCGGCCCTCTATCCCGACCCCCGGAACCTCGCCGACGACCAGATCCGGGCGGTGGCCGCGAGTGGCGGGCTGATCGGAGTCTTCCTCGCCAATATGTTCCTGGCGCCGGACGGGGCACCGGTGACGATCGACACCCTGCTGGCCCATTACGATCACCTGCTGGCCCTGGTCGGTCCCGATCATGTGGCCCTGGGCACGGATTATGGCGGAGTGGGCACGGGCCTGCCCGCGGGGCTGGCCCGGGTGGGGGATCTGCCGCGGCTCTACGCGGCGTTTGCGGCGCACGGCTACCCTCCGGCGACCATTACGGCGATCCGCGGCGGTAATTATCTGCGGGTGCTGCGCCAGATCCTGGCGTAGGCGGCTGGGCCGCGAGCGCCGCGCCGATCGTCGTGACAATCTCCTCGGCGGGCAGCGGTTTCGTCAGATAGCGGAAAATGCCCAGCTGGGCCGCCGGCTCCCGAAATGCGGCACTATCCAGCGAGCTCATGATGATAATGGGCAGATGCGCCAGTCGGGCGTCGGCCCGGATCGCGGCGGAGAGATCGTAGCCGCCGATCTCCGGCATCAGCAGGTCCGTCAGGATGACGTCGGGGAGGGGATCGGCGGTGGCCAGCCAGGTTAACGCATGCCGGCCATTGGCGGCACAGGCCACAGTATAGCCGGCGGTCTGCAGGCGCCGTTCCAGCACCCGGAGCCAGAGCAGCTCATCTTCGACGACGAGTACCCGGCCGATCATGGCGACTCCCGGGCGGCGGGCCCCGGATAGACGGGCACGCTGAAGGTAAACACGCTCCCGGGCTGGCCGTCGGGGCGGGGATCGACCCAGATGTTCCCGCCGTGCGCTTCCACCACGTGCTTACAAAAATGCAGGCCCAACCCGGCGCCGCGGATGACCCCGCCGGGCACCGGGTCGCGCACGCGGTAAAACTTCTGGAAGATCTGCCCGCGCACCGCCGCGGGGATGCCCACGCCCGTGTCCTGGACCTGGACGACCAGGTACTGCTGGTGGCGCTGGGGTGGTTGTCCTTCGCCCGGGGCCGCCGATCCGTAGCCGTTGTCCGGGCCGACCGCCGCCGCCAGAGTGATCGTGCCCTGGTTGGTGTATTTGAAGGCGTTGTTCAGCAGATTCGCCAGCACGCGGACGAGCTTATCCTGGTCGCCCGCGATCGGTGGCAGGTCGGGCGCGATCGCGTTCTGCAGCCGCAGCTTCTTGCCGGCGATCGCCCCCTGGACCTGCAGACAGGCCAGGGCCGCGAGCTGATGCATGGCCAGGGGCGCATAGGCCAATTCTACATGGCCGGCCTCCAGCCGGTAGACGTCCAGCAGATCGGCGACCATGTCGTTCAGGGTTTGGCAGTTATGCAGGGCCTGCCGGGTGAAGGTCTGCTGGTCGGCCGTGAGCGGACCCAGGCTCCCGTCTTCGATCAATTCGAGCGCCCCCAGCAAGCCGGTGAGCGGGCCCCGCAGGTCGTGGGTGATCATTTGGACCAGGTTTTGCCGCATCTCTTCCGAGTCGCGCAGCTGCTGATGCAAGAGCCGGAGCTCTTCGTGCCGTTGGCGCAGGTCATCCTGCGCCTGCTTCAGCCGCAAGAGGGCGCGGACGCGCGCGATTAGCTCCGCGCTGTTCACCGGCTTGCTCAGGAAGTCGTCGGCGCCCTGTTCGAGCCCGTAGATCTTATCGCGGAGCTCGCTCTTGGCGGTCACGAGGATGATCGGGATGAACGGCAGCGCCGTGTCGTGCTTGAGGCGCCGCGCGACTTCATGCCCGTCGAGATCGGGTAGGATCACATCCAGGAGGATCAGCGCCGGGGGGGCGGCGGCCACGGCCGCCAGGGCAGCCTCGCCGCTGGTGGCCGTGGTCACGCGATACTGCTGGCCTTCCAGGATGGCGACCAGCAGCTCCAGGTTATCCGGGTTATCGTCGACGACCAGCACCCGGGGGGTGGCCCCCCCCACCTCGCCGGCGGGCCGGGCGGGCGGGTCGGAGGCGGCCTCCCCGGACGCACGCTGGAGGGTCGGCATGGGACTTACCCGTTACGGGCGGCGGCCGGCTGTTTGGCGACCACGGTGGTAAACGGCGGTGAGGCGGGGCCGGGGCTGGTGCTGCTGAACGCGGCACTGTGTTTCGCCACCACGTCCCGCACCGGCGCGGTGCCGGGCTCCGACGGGGGATCGGCGAAACGATAGCCCACACCTCGCTCGGTAAGCACATAGCGCGGCGGGTTCACCACATCGCCGATCTTGCGCCGCAAATTGCGCATGCGCACCCAGAGCGAGTCGGGGTCGCCTTCGTTCATCGTGCCCCAGGCGCGGCGTAAGAGGGCGTCCTGGGGCACTACCCGGCCCCGGTTCTGCAACAGCGTGCTGAGCAAGCGGGCCTCGATCGGCGAGAGCCGCTGCGGCTCGCCGTCGACCCAGACGGTGCGCCGGGGCAGGTCGACCGTGAGATGCTCGTCGATGATCAGGCGGATGTTGGTCGGATCGGGCGCGCGGCGGGCGAGCACCCGGCTGATCCGGGCGCGCAGCTCCGGGTAATGGAAAGGCTTATTGACATAATCCTCGGCATAACGTTCCAGCCCTTCGACGACCGTCTGCTCGTCGGCGACCGCGGTGAGCATGATGATCGGGATCTCGGCGATCTGGAGCAAGCGGCGGCTGAACTCGAAGCCGTCCATGCCGGGGAGGCGCAGGTCGACGAGGGCCAGGTCGGGCAGGGTGGTGGCCGCGAGCTCCAGGCCCTCGGCCCCGCTCCGCGCCTGCAGAACCTCAAACCCATCCTGCTCCAGGCGCACGCGCAGGAAAGCGAGGATCGACTCGTCGTCGTCAATGGCGAGAATACGCATCAACTTCATGATTGCCCTTTCTCCGCAGATATAGCCTGAACATTTGGTAAGGTGGATAACATGACTATAACAAGTTCAGCTTACCACAAACCTTACCAGATCGCGAATCCTTACCAAAATAGCCTGAAAGTCCTATAGGGGGTCCGGCGATAGTACTATAGAGTGGATCGGGGGGCCTCGATCCGCGGGGGATCTCCCGAGCTTTATGGCCTGTGGTAAAATAGCCAGGTGATTACCAGAGAGTGCCCCCCGCGGGCCCCCCGGCATGGCCTTCCCTAGGCCGCGGGCCATGCCCGTCTCGCGGGAAGTCCGGGCGCTGGGGCGCACCCTGATCCGCCCGCGCCCGTGGGCGGGCGTGCTGCTGGTCGCCCTGGCCGCGATCGGGCTGGCCTACCAGGTCCGCCCGCCTTATCCCCTCTCGTTCGGGAGCCGCACCGATGCCGCCTTCTGGCGCCAGGTCAACGGCGGCGAGCAAGACCCGACCACCCACGCGACCTACCGCTGGACGACCGCGACGAGCGTGCTGACCCTGCCGGGCGTGGGCACGGCGGACTACCGCGTGCGCGTCGATCTGAGCGGCGGCCGGCCGCCCGGCTTCCCGCCGCCCGACCTGGTGATCAGTGTGGGGCCGACGGAGATTGCCCATTTGCACCCGGTCCCCACCCGCCAGACCTACGAGCTGCTGGTCCCCGCGCCGGTGGTCGCGGCGGCCCAGGGAGATCTGCCCCTCACTTTCCGCACCCGTAATCCCTTTTCGCCTCCCGGGGATCCTCGCCAGCTGGGCGTGGCGGTGTTTGGCCTGACCGCGGTCGCGGGCGAGGGCGGCCTGGTGGCCCCGCCGCTGCGGACCGGGCTCTTGCTGGCCGGGGCGGCGGGGTTGATCGTGCTGTTGCTCGGGCTGGCCGGCTGGGGACCGGGGGTGCAGTTGGCTGGGGGACTCGTGTGGGTCGCGGCCGAAGCCGGCTTCCTGGTGGCCGATCGGCTCTGGCTGACCCCCATCCCGGGCACCCTGGTCGGGGTCTTGCTGGCGGCGGGGGGCGGGCTGCTGCTCCTGGGCCCGCTCTGGCGCCTGCTCTACCGGGCCGGCGGCATCCCCTGGCCGGAGCCGGACCAACGCTGGCTGCTCGGCATCTATGCCGCGGCTTTTGTCGCGCGCCTGGCCGGGCAGCTCCACCCGCAAACAGTGGTCATCGACCTGATCTTCCACCAGCACCGCCTGGAGCAGGTGCTGGGCGGCCAGCTGCTCTTTACGATCAAGAGCGACGAGTGGGGCGGGCGGGAGACCTTCTATCTGCCGACCCCCTATCTGTTCATGCGGCCCCTGCAGTGGCTGCTGAACGACGAGTTGCTGACGATCCGCGTGTTCACGGTGGCCCTGGACACCCTCGGCGTGTTTCTGGTCTATTACCTGGCCCGGCGGGCCTTTGCCGACGGCCGGGCGGGGCTGCTGGCCGCCGGCCTCCAGGTCACCTTGCCCCTGGCCGTGCTGCCCTTTTCCTGGGGCATCACCGCCAACCTCTTCGGCCAGTTCGCCGGGCTCGCCGCGGTGACCCTGGCCGTCGGCTGCTTTGACCGGCTGACCCGGCCGGGGCCCTGGCTGCTGCTGGTCGCGGTGCTCACGGCCGCGTTTCTCTCCCACCCCGGCAGCGTGCAGCTGAGCGGGCTGCTGATCGGGGGGCTGCTGGTGGCGTGGGGGTTGGGGGT
>DATGEF010000732.1:0-8548 GCA_035310405.1 Chloroflexia bacterium
AGTTCCGCCGCTTCGCCCGCATCCCGGGCCAACTGCGTGACCGCGTGGCCCAGGCGGGCCTGCACCACGGCCAGCGTGGTGCCCCAACTGCCCGTGCCCAGCACGGCGATCTTTTCCGGTGCGCTCAATGTTTCTCCAGTAGGCAGGGACGAGTGGTCAGTCGTCAGTCGTCAGTCGTCAGTACTCAGGACTTTGACCTGAGGCTTTCGGGTTCGGTTGGCTGTCGTAGGTATTATAGCACACGGTGGGTGGGCAAATTAGGCAATTGTGCGAAACTCAGCCTGGTGAACCAGGATATGGGCTGGAGGTCCGGCCCCGGCTCACCAGAGCGTGACGCGAAAGGTCAGGTCGGATTCTTCATAAATCATGGGGCAATTCGCGACCAGCATGAGGCTCGTGCCGGGCAGGAGGCCTATGAAGCGCACCACGGGCGCGGTCTGGCGGAAGAGCCCCAGCGGCCCGGGACTGAGGACCTCGGTGCTAAACTGCAGGCGTTCGGGCACCGGATAATTAGGGCGCGGATGGCACTCCAGCGTCAGCTCCACCACCTCGCCGGGATGGAGCACCACCGCCTCGGCGTGCTGCCAGGACGATAGATCGACGGGGCGCGCGGGGGCGGCGGCCAGATAGAACTCACTACCCCCCGCCATTAGGAGCGCCGCGGCGACCAGCCCGGCCGCCCAGCCGGGGTGCGCGCGCCACAGCCACCGCCCCGCCCACCAGATCAGCCCGTCCCCGCCCAGCAAGCCCAGGATCAGTAGCGGGTGGGTGAACATGCCGAGCGTCGAGATCAGCAAGCCCACCGCGGCGGCGAGCCCCGCGGCCCAGCCGGGCCGCCGGAGACCGAGGGTGCGCAGCAGCAGCCCGCCGCCGCCGGCCAGGGCCATGGCCGGGATGTAGCTGGCATGGGAGAGGCCCAGCAGGGGCGCCACATATGCCGCCCCGATGCCGGCCAGGAGCAACAGCGCCCACAGGCTCAGTCCGATCGCGACGAAAGCGCGGGCCGCGGCCCCGCGGGAGTCAGGGCGGCTCGCGGGCGGGTCGATCGTGTTCGGGGTCATATCCTTTCGCCTTTCCGATGGGGTATCGCAGTTGTTCGGTGCGCCTGTTATGATTTTACTCCGGGAGCGGTTGGGGGCACAGCGTAATCCTGCCTGCTGTGGCCGGACGCCGGCGCTAGGTAAAACTACCTGATACAACTCCTGGTCCTTGGGCCGGGCCGCGGCCTCAAAACGTCCCAGTCTTGCTGCCTCCCCGATGCCAGAGCGTTGCGCGCCTGTCGCTCGGGTCTTATAATGGGGCGTGGTCACCCTTACGTTGCTCCATACCAATGATCTGCACGGCTCGGTGGCCGGCCTGGCGCGGGCGGCGCGGCTGGCGCGGGCGATCCGCGCCGCGTGTGCGGCGGCCGGGCGGCCGTGTCTGTGGTGGGACGGCGGGGATGTCGAGGAATGGACGGTGCTGGAGAGCGCGGCCAGCCAGGGGGCGGCGCTGTGGGCGCTGTTGCGGGCGGCCGGGGTCGACCAGGCCACGGCGGGTAATGGGCTGCTGCTGACCTATGGCAGTAGTGCCCTGGCCGGGGCCGCCGCGGCTTTCGGCAAGCCGGTGCTGCTGGCCGGGGTGACCGCGCTGGCGACCGAGGCCGCCCCGCCCGGCACGGTGCCTTTTGTGCTCCACGATCTGGGCGGGGTGACGCTGGGCGTGATCGGGCTGACCGTGGCCATCCGTGAGTATACGAGCCTGGGCTTCCGGGTGGCCGATCCGCAAGCGGTGCTCGCGGCCTGGCTGCCGCGGGTGCGGGCGGCCGGCGCCGACGTGGTGGCGGTGCTTTCGCATTGCGGCTCGGGCCGCGATAAAGAGCTGGCCGCCCATTTCGGCCCGGCGCTGGGCTGGGTCATTAGCGCGCACGACCACGAGATCTACCCCGCGCCGATCTGTGTGAACGGCGTCTGGATCGGCGAGACGGGGCACCGGGGTGCGTACCTCGGGCGGCTGGAGATCACGCTCGACCGGACGGGGGTGCAGGGCGTGCAGGGCACGCTGCTGCCGCTGGACCGGGAGGCTCCGGGCGACCCGGCCGTGGACGCCGCCTGGCAGGCCCAGGTGGCGTCCCACGCGGCCGGACTCACCCGGGTCGTGGCGACCCTGGCGGCCCCGGCGCCGCTGGCCTACGATGGCGAGAGCCCGCTGGCCAACCTGCTGGCGGATGCGGTCCTGGCGCGGACGGGTGCCGACCTGGCCGTGATCTTGCCGGGCCATCTGCGGCGCAGCCTGCCGGCGGGCTCGATCACGGCGGGCGATATGATCCAGACTCTGGGCACGCCGACGCACCCGGCGGTGGTCACGCTGCGCGGCGCGCAGCTGCGCGCCTTGCTGGAGTGGCGCCTGGCCCCGGCCCGGATGGCGGCCCGGCCGGGGCCTCTGCGCAACAAGCCGGCCGGCCAGCCCGCGGTCGCCGGCCTGTGCCTGACTCTGGACCCGGCGGGGCCGCCCGGCGCCCGCGTGGCCGCCCTGGCCCGGGCGGATGGCACCCCGATCGATCCAGATGCCTGCTACCGGGTCGCGTCGGCCTATTACGACCTCCATTTTGGCGTCCTGGACGAACTGGGGGCGCCGCGCCCCACCGACCTGGCGCTAACCGCTGGCCCGCTCGGCCGCACGCTGACCGACTACCTGGCCGCCCACTCGCCGGTTACGCCGCCGCCGGTCGGACGAGTGCGGTGGGCGGTTTGAGTTTTGAGTTAGCAGTCGCTGTAGGAGGGTGTGCATTATTTTGGGCCCGGGTGGGCGGGAGCGCCAGGCGGCTCACGCCGCGGCTACAAGTACGAGGCCCACGTAGGCTGGATCCGGGCGGATTCCTGGATGATGTATTTTGTTAGCGTAGAATATAAGATTTGTCATTCTGAGCGCAGCGAAGAATCCGCTGGGGCGTGTAAAGTTGTGCCCCAAAGGCGTGCCGAGGGTGGAGGGGCTTGGCGGCGGGGGACGGACGGGCCTCCCGACCCCGGCGACAGGTTATACCTGGCAACGGATTCTTCGCTGCGCTCAGAATGACATACTCTTTAACATCTTTGCTAACTATTTACATTGCAGGTCGATTAGCTGGACTCCATAGCTCCGGCCATTGACCGTGGTCAGGGAGCACCTCTAAACCATAGCCGATCTGTTGGGGTAAGGGCGGGTCTCAGACCCGCCCGGATCGAGGTCACCCGACGCCTGGCCCGCGGAAGCAGGCCAGCCCCGCGGCGGAACAGGTGAGCACCCGATCCACGGTGGGGCTTGCAGCGAAGGCACGCACGAAAACTTGAGCACGCCGGTATCGGTGCAGCATAATCACGATTCGGGTAAGGAGGCAGTATGGCCGAACAGGCGACGGCGGTCACGGTGTTGCGTGACGTGCGCGTCTATACGATGAATCCGCGGCAGCCGGAAGCGGCCGCGCTGGCCTGGCGGGGCGAGCGGCTGCTGGCGGTGGGTCCCGCTGACGCAGTTCTGGTGGCGGCTGGGCCGGGCGCGCGCGTGGTGGACGGCGGCGGGCGGACGGTGTTGCCGGGGCTGATCGACGCGCATATCCATTTTATGTGGTACGCCGCCGGGCTGTTACGCGTCGACCTGGAGGGTGCGCCGAGCCGGGAGGCGGCCCTGGAGCGGGTGGCGGATCGCGTGGCACGGACCGCCCCGGGCGCTTGGGTGCGCGGCAGCGGCTGGAACAATCATCTCTGGACGCCGGACGGCTTCCCGACCCGCCAGGACCTGGACCGGGTGACCGGCGCCCACCCGGCGGTGATGACGCGCAAAGACGGCCACTCGATCTGGGTGAACAGTGCCGCCTTGGCCGCCGCCGGGATCACGCGGGACACGGCCGACCCGCCGGGCGGGCGCATCGGGCGCGCCCCGGATGGGGAGCCCGACGGCATGCTCTACGAGGGCGCGGCCCTGCGTCTGGTCTACCCGCTCGTGCCGGACGAAAGCGCGGCCGAGCGGGACGCGGCGGTGCGCCGGGGGCTGGCCGCGGTCGCGGCGGCCGGCCTGACCGGGTTTCACGACCTCGAGTCGCCGGAGGCGTTCGCCGCGTTTCAGCAGCTGGACGCCGCCGGCGCGTTGCCGGTGCGGGTGGTCATGGCGCTGGCCCTGGCCACCCTGCCCGAGAGCATCGCGGTTGGGCTGCGCAGCGGCTTTGGCAGCTCGCGGCTGCGGGTGGGGCCGGTCAAGATCTTCAGCGACGGCAGCCTCGGATCGCAGACGGCCGAGATGCTGGCGCCGTTCACGGGGACCTCGGATAACTACGGTGTGCCGACGATCGGCCAGGCCGACCTGGAAGCGGCGATCCTGGCGGCGAGCGCGGCTGGGATCGCCGTGGCCGTCCACGCGATCGGCGACGCGGCGAACCGCCGGACGCTCGACGCCCTGGCCCGCGCCCGGCAGGCCGAATCCGGCCCGGCGCCGTTACCGCCCGGGCCGGGCGCCAACGGCTACACCCTATACGGGTTGCGGCACCGCATCGAGCATGCCCAGCTGGTCGATCCGGCGGATTGGCCGCGCTTCCGCGAGCTGGGCGTGATCGCTTCGATGCAGCCGATCCACGCGACATCCGATATGCACGCCGCCGACCGGCTCTGGGGCGCGCGGTGTGGGCAGGGCGCCTACGCCTGGCGCAGCCTGCAGCGCGCGGGGGCGCGCCTGGCTTTCGGCTCCGACTGCCCGGTGGAGACCTTTGACCCCTGGCGCGGCATCCACGCGGCGGTGACTCGTCAGGACGCGGCCGGCACGCCGCCGGGCGGCTGGTATCCGCAGGAGCGGCTGAGCGTGGTCGAGGCGGTGCGCGCCTACACCCTGGGCGCCGCGTATGCCGCCGGCGAGGAGCAGCAGAAGGGCAGCCTGGCGCCCGGCAAGCTCGCCGACCTGGTGTTGCTGGACCAGGATATCGTTACCGGCGCCCCGGCGACGATCCCGCACACCCGCGTCACGACGACGATTGTCGGCGGGGATGTGGTCGCGGGCAGTCTGTGATGCCGGGCGCCTTATGCTATAATCGGGTGCGGTACGACTCTCCGTGCCTCTTAGGCAGCGGGCCATCAGGCCAGGAGGCTATTAGACCATCAGGCCATTCGGCCATTAGGTAAGGATCTAAAGCATGCATATCACCCCATCGAAACCAGCGATCCCGCTGCTACAGCGCTCCGGGATCGTGATCAGTATTCTGGGGCTGTTGTTATTGGCCGCCTGCGCCGACCCCAGCACGCCCGCCGTGAGCACGGCGGTGCCGGCCGCGCCCGATCAGCGCTTTACGTTTCGGCTGGAGACCACTTCCTTGCTGAACCAGACCTGGCATGCTGGGGATAACCTACCGCTCAGCTGGGCCCCCGCGATCGATCCCACGACGACCGGCGCCCCGCTCACGCCGATTACCTTAACCCTGGATCTCCTCGGGCCGGTGCCATCCAAGCAGGAGGCGAAAAGCTTTATCAAAAACGGGGCGCCGGTGCTGAAAAGTGCGATGACCAAGACCGACAACGAGACGAACCACGCCGTGAGCAACGCCCTGGGGCTGCCCCCCAACCTGACCCCGGGCCTCTATGCGTTGGTGCAACACATCGATATCGCCGGCACCCGGAGCCAGCTGGTCTACCTGATCACCGTCGCCAAATAGCCGGCGCGGGGGCCGGGCTAATGCACCAACACTACCTGGCCGGCCTGGAGACTACCGTCGTCGACGATTTCGGTATTCTCGGCGTTGGACAGGCCGGTGTCGACTTGTTGCTTGCGCTGATTCTCGCCTTCCAGCACGGTGACGAATTGCTTGCTGCCGATCGTCTCCAGGGTGCGATTCGGCACGAGCAGCACGCCTGTTTTGCGGCGGGCGGTAATCAACAGGTTGGCGGCCATGCCGGGCCGTGGCGTCACCTCGGCGGTGGGCGTGAAGACGATCGTCGCCTGGTAGACGGTGCTGCCCTGCTTTTCGGTCGCGCCGGGGGCCAGCAACTCGATCGTGCCGGGCATCTTCTGGCCGGGATAGGAGTCCAGTGTCACGGTCACGGGTTGGCCGGGCTGCACCCGGCCGACGTCCAGCTCGTCGATGTCGGCCTTGGCCCGCAAAGTGGCCAGGTTGGCGACTTCCATAATCGGCCCGTTGACTTGCTCGCCGGCCTTGGCGTCGATGGTCAGAATGGTGCCGGCGAAGGGGGCCGTTAGGCGGGCGTCGACCAGGGCGGCGGCCGCGTTGTCGACGCCATACTGCGCTTGTTGCACCTGCTGCTCCAGGATGGCGATCTCGGTGGCGGTGGGGCCCTCTTTCTTCAGGTCGAGGGTGGCTTGGGCGGCGGCGACGCGGGCCTGGGCGGCGGCCACGTCGGCATTCGTCGCCCCCTGCTTGATCTTGTCGAGGTTGGCCTGGGCCTGGGCGACGCCGGCCTGCGCCTCGCGCAGGGCCGCGGGCCGGGGGCCGGTGCGGGCTTCGTCCAGGGCGGCTTGCGCGCGGTCGACGGTGGCCTGGGCGGAGGCCAGGTCTTGCGGCGTGGGCCCGGCCTGGAGCTTGTGCAGGCGGGCCTGGGCCTGGTCGACCACGGCCTGGGCCGCGGCAATATCCTGGGCCGTGGGGCCGGCTTTCACCTTGTCGAACCCGGCCTGGGCCTGGTCGACGGCGGCCTGGGCCGCGGCCAGGTCGTCGGCCGTGGGGCCGTTCTGCAGCTTATTCAGTTGCGCCTGGGCCTGGTCGACCGCCGACTGGGCGGCGGCAAGGTCCGGGGCCGTCGGGCCGGCCTGGAGCTTGTCGAGTTCGGCCTGGGCCTCGCTCGTGGCGCTGGCGGCCTGGGCTAAGGCCGCGATCTCGTTCTCCTTGGCCGCCTCGTAGGCCAACTGCGCCTGTTGATAGGCCCCGTCGGCATCTTGCATCGCGCGCAGGGCCGCGTCCTCGGCGTGCTGGGCGTCGTCCGGGACGGGCTTCCCGCGGTCGCGGAAATAGACCTGGTTGTTGTGGTCGATGGTGCTATAGTTGTCCTGGGCGTTACGCAGGTCGTTCGCCGCCTGATCGACGTGGATGCGCGCCTGCTCCTTGGCATTCGACGTGGTGGCCGCGACCTGGGCGGCACTGGCCTGGGCCTGGGCGACGCGGGCCTGGGCCGCGGCGAGATCGGCGGCGGTGGGGCCGGCTTTGACCTTATCGAGATTGGCCTGGGCCTCGCGGACGGCGGCCTGGGCCGCAGCCAGATCCTCCGGCCGGGCGGGCGCCTTGAGCTTGTCGAGGTTGGCCTGGGCCTGGTCGACGGCGGCCTGGGCCGCGGCGAGGTCCGCGGCCGTCGGCCCCGTGCGGGCCTTGTCAAGCCCGGCCTGCGCCTGCCGCACATCGGCCTGGGCCGCGGCGAGGTCATCGGGGCCGGCGCCCTGCTGAGCCTTGGTCAGCGCCGCCTGGGCTTCGCGTAGTGTGGCCTGCGCCGTGGCAACCTGCTGGGTGGTCGACCCGTGCTGCACATCGTCGCGATGCGCGATCGCCTGATCGAGGGCGGCCTGGGCGGCCCGGATGTCCGGGAGCTGCCCGCCGCCTTTGCTCTGGGCCAGGGCGGCCAGGGCACTGTCCAGGTCCGCCTGGGCCGCGGCCAGCTCTTCGGGGCGCGGCCCATCTTTCGCCTGTTGCAGCCTGAGTTGGGCGATCTTCAGATCGGTCTGGGCCTGCTTGAGCTGCCGATCCAGGGTGTCCGTATCCTGCTCGGCCAGCACCCCCCCGGCGGCGACCCGGTCGCCTTCGTGCACGAGGAGCCGCACAAGCCGCCCGCCGTTCTTGAAGCCGAGATGGGCGGTGGTCAGCGCCTCCAGCTTGCCGTTCGTCTCCACCGTCGACAGGATCTCGCCGCGGGCGACGGTAACAGTCTGCAGCGCCGGCTTGGCGGCCAGGACCTGATTCAGGCCGAGGGCGGCCAGGCCGAGCGCCAGCAGCACGCCGGCCCCGATCCAGACGCGCCGGCCGCGGCGGCGGGGCATCGCGGGGATGCTGTCCGGATCGGCGTCCGCGGCGCCGGGCTGCCAGGTGTCAGTCGCCGCCGGACGGCGCACGGAATCCTTGACCTCATGGGGGGTGCTCAAGCTAAGTGTCCTTTCCAGGAGCCCGCACGGGCGCGCTTACTCATAACGCAGGGTCTCGCTGATGCGCAGGCGGGCCGCGCCGAGGGCCGGGCCGATACTGGCGACGGCCGTGAGCACCAGGGTGAACAGCCCGGCGTAGAGCAGGCTGGCGAGGGGGAAATAGAACGTGATCTGGAAGAGGATGGCGCTGAGGGCGACCACCAGCAGCTGAGCTAGCGGGTAGCCGAGGGCCAGGCCGAGCAGATAGCCTGCGCCGCCCAGGAAAAGTGCCTCGGTCAGGAAGGCCTGCACGAGGTGCCCATTGCGGGCGCCGATAGCGCGCATGACGCCGATCTCGCGCCGCCGTTCCAGCACGTTCATGGTCAGGGTGTTGGCGATGCCGATGCCGCCGATCACGGCCACGATGATCACCATGGCATAGAGCAGCTTGGAGAGGATCGCCGTCTGGTCGAGCGCGTCTTGGCGGTTCTGA
>DATGEF010000733.1:0-3161 GCA_035310405.1 Chloroflexia bacterium
GGCGCCGTCGGGCTGGGCAGCGGCGTACCCGGCGTCGGGCTGGGCAGCGGCGTGCCCGGCGTCGGGCTGCGCGGCGGCGGGGACGCGCTGTGGATGCGGTGGAGGGTGCCGCCGCCCGCATCATAGATGGTCACGTCGAGATCGTCATCCCCCACGCCGGTCAGCAGTTCCTGGATGTAGCCATGGGGGGCGGCATTGACGGTGGTGGTCGTCGGAAAGGTGGCCCCCACGGAGAGGAGCTGGGCGAACTCGGCCATGCCCCAGCCGTCGTCGATGAAGTGCAGCACATCGCTCCAGTTGGCCTCGTCGTTGGGGTCCGCGCTGAGGTCGTCCATCACCACCAGGTACCCAGACCCCACCGGGGCCGGCAAGTAGACGATATCGCCGGTGTCGGTGTGCGTCCCGGTGATCACGTTGCCCGTGCGCTCCAGGTAGTCCATGGTGAAGCCCGGGTTAGGGACCCCCGGCCGCGGGGCGCCCGGGGGCAGGGAGGCCGGGGCGGCCCCGCGGCCGGGGATGGCGGCCGCCGTCGCCGCGGGGGGCGCGGGCGGCCACCGGCTACCCAGGAGGGCCAGGGCACCCAGCGTCAGGATCAAGGCCAGCAGCGATCGGGAGCGGGTCATGTACGGTCCTTTCTACCGCGCCAGGGCGGCCTTATGGCTCGGGCATGCCGGCCGGCGGGATGAGCGGCCCCGGCGTGTGGGTCGGCCCCGGGGTCGGGTAGGCACACCCGGTCCCGCCCGTGATCGCCCCATAGGCGATCTTCGCGATCTGCCCGCGGGTGGCATTGGCGGCCCCGCGAAAATACGGCCGGTCCTGGATGTCACACGGCTCGCCCACGCCGCCACAGCTATACCCCGCAATTACGCCCCGGCAGTAGGCGGCCTCGACGAAGGCGTAAAACGCGCTACCGGCCGGCACATCGGCGAAATCAACCTGCGGTGGAGGAGCCAGCGGCCAGCCGGCACCGGCGGCGACGATCTTGGCCAGCTGGCCCCGGGTCACATTGGCGTACGGGTGGAAGTACGGCCGGTGGGCACTATCACAGGGCTCCCCCACCCCGCCACAGGCGTAGCCCCCGACGATGTGGTGGGCCGCAGCCGTCTCGACCACGGCGAAGAACGGGTTAGCGGGCAGCGCATCGGCGAAGGTGTACTGGCCGGCCAGGGGCGTGGTCAGCGGGATGGCGAAGCCGCCCACGACGATTTTGACCAGCTGCGCCCGGGTCGTATTCGTGTAGGGTCGGAACGTGCCGTCGGCGTAGCCACTGATCACGCCGTGGCAGGCGAGGTAGCGTACCGGCGTGTAAAAGTAGTCACTGGTCTGCACATCACGGAAGCTCAGCACGCAGGCGGTCGCCGTGGGGGTCGCGGTCGCCGGGGCCGTGGGAGTCGCCGGGGCAGGCACCGTGGCCGTGGGGGGGGCCGTCGCGGTCGCGGTCGCGGTCGCCGTCGCGGTGGGGGGGGCCGGGGAGGGGGTCGGCGACGGCTGACAGCCGGCCCCGGCCACCGTGAGCCCGAAGCCGGGGCAGGTGGTACTCCCGGTGACCGCGTTGACGACGACGACGAAGCGGCCGCCGGCCGGCACGGTGAAGGAGTAGGTCTTCGGCGCCGTGCTCGGACTGGCGCCGATGTCGCCCAGGTAGTTGGTGCAGAGGCTGTTCGGGTCGAAGCTGTCGAGGTAGGCCGAGCTATGCAGCGCCGTCGTGCCGGGGCTGCCGGTGCAGCTCTGGGGGTCGAGCATGACGCTGATGCAGGCCGCGCTGCCGGTGGTGTTCGTATAGCTGTAGGTGGTGTAATAATACTGGTCGGGGCTGGTGGGGCCGGGGCAGGTCTTGGGAGTGCCACAGCTGCTGGGCGGGTCGCTGCGGAACAGGCGCAGGAACTCCTGGGGATCGGTCGTGGTCAGCACGCCCGTTACCCCGATCACGCAGGCGGTCGCCGTGGCCGTCGGCGGGTCGGTCGGGGACGGTGTGCCGGTGTCCTGGGGGGTCGTCGCGCCGGCCGCCTGGGCGCCGACCCCCGCCGCAACGTAGTTCAGCACCACCAGCAGCACGCAAGTGACCGCGGCGCATGTCAGAGCACGGAGCATAGAAACAATCCTTTCGGAACGTGTATGGAGCCGGGCCCCGGGCCCTAGAATAGTCCGATCTGGAAGGTCGTGACCACGCGGGCATAGGTCTGCAGGAGGATCGCCGGCAGCTCCAGGTGAGGCGCTGCCGGCGGGGACCGGGGCGGAGCGGGGACCGCCCGGCGCCCGGCGCGGGGGCACCATCGCGGTAGCGGACCCGCGGGCGGGGGCCCCGGCGGGGCGGGCCGTTATCCACACTACGCGGGGCGGCGGCGGATCACGAGGCCGAGGAGGACGAGCCCCGCGCCCAGTAGCCCCAGCAGCCCACCCCCGTCGGCCGCCGGCCTGCCGGTATTGGGCCAGGGGACCGGGGGTAACCCGCGCGCCGGGCCGGCTCCCGTCCCGGGCAAGTCCGCGGGGAGCGGCCGCCCCGTCGCCAGGTCATAGCGGACGCCGGGCTGCGGGGGGTAGGCATAGCGCGTAATCTCCAGCTGCCGGGCAGTGTAGGTGATGCGGCAGGTGCAGTCCTCCCCGATCGGCGTGCTGGTGCCGGTGGGCGTGCGCCGCCATATCTGACCGTGGGTACTGCCTTCCCCTCCGGTATAATAGTAGAGGGTGCCATCCGGCAGGAGTCGCTGCAGGTACAACATATCCTCGGGCGTCGTGAGCAGCTGCCGCACCGGCACGGCCGCATCTCGCCCCAACTCATACAAATTGAGCCGCGCCGCCGTCGGCTCGGGCGGGCGGGACCAGCCGGCCACCAGCAGGTGCGCACTATCCGGGCGCCATAGTAACGCCTCGTCGCGCCAGGAATGAGGCACGAACCCCAACTGATCCGCCGTCCGCAACCACCCCGTCCCGGTCCGCAGATCCCAGAACCCGATGGCCTCGACGACAGGCGGCGCAGGCCCACCCATGCCGACCAACGGCGCCGCCAGACCGATACGCCGCGGGGGTCCATCCACCTGGCAGACCGTAAAGCTCGCGCCCGTGATCCATGCAATCCAGCGCCCATTGGGGCTCAGACTCCAGCTATGGGTCGCCCCGGGGCCGCCAGGCCACAGCACGGTGGCGTGGCCCTGCCGATCGAG
>DATGEF010000734.1:0-8042 GCA_035310405.1 Chloroflexia bacterium
CGTGCTGCAGCCGGCCGTCTTTGTAGAGATCGTACTTAAAGAAGCCGATCTTGAGCACCGGGGCGGCCGAATTCCCGCCCGTCGCCAGCTCGGTGGTCTTTTGGACCAGCCGGTCGGCCAGGTCGAACTGGTAGCCCGCGAGCAGCGCGGCCGGGCCCGGCGGATCGGGGGCCGCGGGGTGATCGCCGGCCGAGCCGGCCGGCGCGACCGGGTAGACGGCCAGCTGGAAGATGCGCCCCAGGTTGTCGTAGTCGGCGTGGGCGTAGGTCGGCGGGTGGGACGTGCCGTCCGCGCGATAGATCGTCTCCAGGCGCCCCGCGTCGTCGTACCCGTACTGGAGATGCGGCACGGTGAGGTCGCTGGTCCACAGATCGCTGCGCCGGCCGAGGGTATCGTACTGGTAGAAGGTGTAGCCGCCGGCCGGCGCGCCCACCTGCGCCGGCCGGGCCAGGCCATCGTAGACATAGTCGGTCTCGCCGGTCACATCGCCGAGCTGAATGCGGTGGCCGGCCGGGTCATATTTGAGGGCCACCTGCACCGGGGCGGGCGGCGGGGCCGTCGCCGGGCCCGTCTGGGGGGGCGCTCCCGCCCGCGCCTGCGTTCCAGGGTGCGCGTCCACGGCGACGAGCCGATCCAGCGCATCGAAGCGGGAGGTGGCCAGGGCCGGGCGGTCATCCGCGACACTGGTGCGGTTGCCGCGCTTGTCGTACGTATATGCGCGGTAGTTGATTTCGGGGTTCTGGCTCGGCCCGGCGAAATATTCCGTCTGCAGGCCACCCGCCTCATTGTAGGTGCGGATCTGCGCATAGTCGCCCGTCGCAGAGTCGCAGCTCGCCGCCCGGGGATCGCAGACGCGGGTCAGCAGCCCGCGCCGGTCGTAGCGATACTGGGTGGTCAGCGCATAGTCGTGCTGCGTCTGCAGCTGGGGATCGAAGCTGCTGCGGATCACGCCTGTCCCGACGGTATCGGCCGGCAGCTCGGTCACCTGGGTCAGCCGGTCCAGCCCATCGTAGCCGTAGCGGGTATGGCGCGCCCCCTGCGCGCCGCCAGGCACGGCCCGCTCCAGGATGCGGTTCCCGTTGTCGTAGGTGAGCGTCGTGACCAGGTCGGCGTCGGGCGCCGGGCTGGCCCCCGTCTGGTAGTTGACGATCGCCTGATCCGGCCGCTCCAGAGCGTCATAGGCGATGCGTGTTTCGCGCTTGTGGGGGCTGCCCGGCAGCGGCGCGATGCCGAGGTCGGCCTGCACGATGGCGTGGCCGAGCGCGTTATAGCTGAGCTCCACACGGCGGTCGGTCGGATCGCGCTGGCCGATCAGCCAGCCGGCCGTGTTGTACTCCGAGTACTGGGTCACCGGGCGGGCGGCCAGGTAGCGCGTGACCGCCGTGACCTGGCCGCCGGGCGTGTACTGGAAGTCGGTGTTGACGTTGCTGGGCGGGGCCGTGCCGCCGTAGTTGTCGACCTGGCGATCGAGCCGGCCGAGCGGGTCGTACCAGTTATAGGTCTGCAGGCGCTGCATGCTGGCCGTGACCGGGTAGGTCGTCTGGTTGGTCGTTTGCGTCTCCGGGTTGTCGATCAATTGGAGGTCGCCCCGGGTGGTGTAACTCAGGTTGGTGCGGATGTTCTTGTCGTTCGTGGTGTTGTCCTGCCCGACACAATGGGTGGGGTCGGTGTCGGGCGCGTTCTGGGCGTTGCGGCAGTTCTGGATGATCTGGATGGGCCGGTGCAGCGGATCATAGGCCGTCACGGTGATGAGGTCTTGCGGCGTCGCGTCTTGCGGCCCCTGGTAGGCGCCGACCTGTGCGGTCGCCTGGAGGTTGCCCACGGCATCATAGGTATAATTCGTGATCAGATCGGTGTAGAACTCGCTGGGGCCGGAGATGCCGTCCACATACTGGGCGATCTGCGTTTTGACGCGATTCAACTCGTCGTACACGCGCTGAGTGTGGATATTACAGTCGTGGGTGATCGGGCACGTCACCCCCGGTTGATAGTTGGTGTAGATGTCGGTGGCCTGCTGCTGCCCGGGCTGGCTGTAGTCCATATGGGTATCGAGGTTGACGTCGGCCGGCGCGGGGCTGGGCGGCGGGGTCACGTAGTTCTGGATCACATCGGTGACCCGGCCCGCCGGGTCGTAGGCGTAGTGGGTCACCCGGTTGAGCGGGTCGGTGCTGTCTTGCAGCCGGCCATCGGCATAGTAGGTCAGCGTGGTGCGCACATTCTGCGGCAGCAGCGCGTTCTGGTGCGTGGCGTCGATGGCGTTCGCGGTGATCTGTGACGGCCGGCCGGCGAGGTCGTAGTCGGTTTGCGTGGCCACGTGCCGGGGGTCCGTGACGTAGGTCGTCCGGCCGAGCTCGTCATACTCATAGCTGGTCTTGCGGTTAAGCGCGGGCGTGGCGGCGAGCGGGGCATCACAGTCGGCGGCGGCCGTCGGGCCGATCGGGGGGATGCCGCCCTGTGTGCAGCCGGCAACCACCGCGTGCGGCTGCCCCGTGGGGAGGTCCCAGAAAATGCGGGTCACTTCGCCGCCGGTCAGGGGATTCCAGGCCGTGTGCGCCTGGCTGTTCAGGTGCCATTCGCCCGGCGCCTGGGTCCAAACCGGCCGATCGAGGGCGTCATACGCCATGCGGGTTTGGACATTGGTCGTCGCCGTGGAGGCCAGGCCCGGCCGGTAGTTCGCCTCGGCCAGCGTGAGATTATCACCGTCGTCGTAGGCCTGGTGGGTGACGACGGTGTCGGGATCGGTCGGCAGCCGGTGCGCCGCGTAGGGCACCGCCCGATCGGTGAGCCGGCCCGCCGCATCGTAGGTGAGCCGCACCCAATCGCCGGGCGGGTAGTCGATTTCGACCGGCAGGCCGACGATGCGCAGCTCGGGGCGCGTCGGATCGGTGTAATGGTAGTACGTGGTACCCCGCGCATCCTGGACCGAGTAGAGCACCGGCACCGTGCGGCCGTTGGGCACGGCGACGGTGGTGTAGTCGTAGGTGATGTGGTGCCCGAGGGGGTCCCGCACATCCTGGAGCAAGCCGGCGGCGTCCCCACTCGCGAAATACGCGTAATGGGTGGTGTGGGGCACCGGCGTCGGGCCGGCGACGACTGCATTGTCGGTGACATCCTGCACCCGGCTGGTGCCGGGCACGTAGCTGTAGGTGACGGCGTTGCCGACGGGGTCGGCCACGCGGGCCAGGTTGCCGCGGCCGTCGTAGTCCAGGCGCGTGGCGTGCTGGAGCGGGTCCTGCACCAGGGCCAGCTGATCGTCGCCGTTGTAGGCGAATATGCTGCTGGCCTGATCGGCGGTCGTCAGGGCAGTCGTCAGCCGGCGCAGGCTGAAGGTGGCGTCGTGGTCATAATAGACATAGCGGGTGGCCTCCTGGCCGAGCTCGCGGGCGCGGGTGCGGGTCACGGGGCTGCCGAGCACCGGGTCGGCGGCCTGGCCATAGTCGACGGTAAAGGCCTGCAAGCCCCAACTTTGCTGCTGCTGGACCGTGTTATCCGGGTTATAGGTGGTGTGCAGGCGCGGGATGGCGCCCTGCAGGGCATCCTGGGTGCTGATCGTGTCGAGCCAGCCGTGCCCGTCGTAATGATAGGTCGTCACGTTGCCGCGCAGGTCGGTCACCGTCGTCAGCTGCCCGTTCTGGTAGCCGTAGCGCACCTGGCGGCCGATGGCGGGCACCGGGGCGATATTGGCGGTGAGATCCTGGATCAGCCCATTCTGCAAATGGGCGGTGTAAGTGCGCCCAATCACGTCCGTGAGCGTCCAGGTGTCGGCGCCGTACTGGATGGTGATCTGCCGCCCCACGCGGTCCACGAGGGCGGTCAACTGGCCCTGGGCGTTGAAGTGCAGGACCGTCTCGTCGGGGCGGGTCAGGCGGTAGCCGGCGCCGTCGACGGCGAGCTCGGCCCAGTCGCCGATCGGGCGCGTGTAGTGGCCGGCGGAGTCCGGGGCGGTGTAGACGCTCTGGGCGCCATCCTCTAAAAACACCGTGACCGGGCCCGCCGCGCTGGGGGGCAGGCCGAGGTGGACGCCATAGCTGACGCTCCAGCCGGGGCCGAAGGGGCCGATCCCGGGGTCGCGGCTGTTATAGGTGCGCGTCCAGGCGAACGGCAGGCCGGGCGCGACGACCACCAGGTCGGCCGCTTGCCAGGCGAAGTTGCCGGTGGCCATGTTGACGCCGTCCAGGCCATAGCCGCACGGGTTGGCGTGCCCGGCGGTGGTGCCCGGCAGGCCCAGGCAGGGCTCGCCGCCGGAGCGGAGACTCCCGGCGCGCAGGAAAACGTCGGAGTCGAGCGCGTCGTCGAGCGCATCGGCAATGGCCAGCTTCATGTGGTTGGGGACCCCGGGCGTCACGGCGGCGGCACAGGTCAGCACAGTGGTCAGTCCGTCGAGCTCGGTGTTGATCGGCACAGCAGGCGGCGGGGTGCCGTTCACGTCGTTGTTGCGGTAGAGCGCGCTATTGGTCTGGAGGTTGATCGAGTCGACGGAGACGGGCGCGCCGCCGATCACGGCACAATCGTGCTGCAGGTCATGGCCGTTGACGAAGAGCCCGAAGGTGTCATTATACTGGTTGACGAACTCGTTATATTCTTCCGAGCCGAAGACATACTGAAACGTCAGGGTCGGGGCGGTGGGCACGAAATCAAATTCGAGGACGGCGGCGTCTTCGGTGCGCTGCTTGGCGATCAGGTTGCTGAGGTCGGCATCGCCGCCGCGCGCGTTCTCGGCGCTGGTGCGGGTGCTGCAGTTGGGGCCGACGACGTTGGCGATAGCGCCCGAACTGAGGACCACGCCGGTGTCAAAGCCGAGGATGCCGGCGCCATGCTGGAAGGTGCCCGCCGCGATCGGCGCGCCCGCGTACTGCACATTGCTGGCGACCACGCCGGGGCCGAGCAGGGCGGTGGCCAGATCCTGGGGCGTGAGCCCCTGGCTGAGGGATTGGGTGGTCAGGCCCGAGCGGGGACAGGTCTGCGGCCGGGCCGCGGGATCGGGGCGGCGCGGGCGGGGCGGCGCCGGACGAGGGGTGCGGGCGGCGGGCGCGACACGGGCCGCCGCCGGGGCCGCCGGCCGCGCGGTGCGGGTGGCGGCCGGGGCCAGGGGCGCTGGCGCCGAGGGGCCGGCGGCGGCGTCCGTGCTGACCGGCGCGGCCGGAGCGAAGCCGGGGGCGGCGGCGGGCAGGGCGGCGAAGCCGGCCCAGGGATCGACGGCCGCCCCGGCGAGCGGGGCGAGCAGGCCGCCGGCCGGCGCAAACGGGTCGAGTGGGCCGGTCCCAGGGTCCAGGGCCGGCCAGCCGGACAGGGCACGGGCGCGGGCCAGCGCCGCGGCCAGGGGGCTGGCCGGCGCCGCGGCAACGCGGGGCGGGGCCCACGCCGGGGGGGCGGCCCAGCCGGCGGGGATGGGCGCGGCCTGCGCTTGGGCGACCGGCAGCAGGCCTTGCGCCAGCACGCTAACCACGACGATAAAACGCAGAACCCCGACACGCAGCATGTAAGACTCCTACTTCTGATTCGACAGAACCAGCGACGGCGCTGGGCATCGAGCGGGCAGGCCTGGGCAGGCCGGAGCGACCCGGGCAGGGCAGAGCCTGCCGGCGGATTCCGGCCAGAGACACAGGGTATTGACGGGGAGCGCCCCGAGATCAGGAACAGACGGCCCCCGCAGGGGAGGAACAGGTCGCATAGCACGGAAGCACGACCCAAAAGCGGGAGGCGGTCAAGAGGAGGGTACCACCACTACTGCAGACCAACTCGGGGGGCATTGTAGCACAGACCTTACGGTTACGCAAGGTGGGTGACCAAACTGGGGGTTTTGTGGGTGGCAGAGGCCCCGATTAGGGGGGCAAGGCGGTGGTGGGGAGAGACCCGGCGGCTAAAGCCGCGGCAACAACGAGCAAAGCCCGCCTACGCGGGCTCACGGGCGGGATCGGTGGCGAAAGATAAGACCACGCCGGTCGCGCAGCGGATGCTCAAGTGCGCCGGGCTGGTGCTGGCGTGCAGCGTGATTGCTTTCGTGCTAGGCTTGATCTTCAGCCCCAGGTAAGGCACGGCAGGCGGGCTGGCCCTTTCGCTCACCTGGTCCTACCCTTGCGGTCACTGGGGCGGCCCCTTTTGCCAGACCAGGGGGCCGCCTTGTCCGCTGTTTCGTATCCTTCGTGTCCTTCGTGTCCTTCGTGGATGAATCGTCTGCGTCGCATTGACATATCGCGGCGGCTGGCGTACAATGGGGCCAGGCTGGTCTGCGGCAGCACCCCAGGAGCGTGGATGAACAGGCGAAATATCTTGCTGGCGATCACGGCAGGGAGCTGTGCATTCCTCTTATTCCTCACCATTGTTTTCTCGGGCGCGATGTTCAGTAATCCCGCCGGTAACACCGCAACGAACAGAACATTCACCGCATCACTGCCTCGCCGGGCAGATGGCAGTCCGATTCCGGTTAGTCCCATGAATCTTATCGGCAAGTCACCCGCGCAAGTCGCAGACTACACGATCAATCTAGCCAAGGCAGGTGGACAGATCCACAGTGGAACACCCCAAGTACGTCTGGTTCGCCCCGTTACCCATCAGGAAGTCCACGCTCTCGGGTTAAATTGCGTCGCGGACCCTGGTGTTATCGAGGAACCTCCTTATGTATTGGTGATTCTTCAGGGCGACCTACAAGTCCAAACGCATAACGATCGTACTTTCGTGCATTATATCTCCTATGTCTTGGACGTTTGGGCCGGCGGCGCGGCACAAATGGAGTGGTCCACGGACGATACCCACTTCCAACGGGCACTGAGCGGCCCCCCCACAGACCAAGAGATCGCGCGGGCCGCAGCGCAATGTCCTACCTTTACTGGACCGCGTACACAGCATTATGGAGAGATTGCCCCAACATCGATCCCACCTACGCTGGGATCACAACCCGCCCGCACCCCGCCCGCACTCCCCCTCCCCTCCCCCCTCGCTACTACTAGTCGCCACCCGCGTTGACATATCGCGGCGGCTGGCGTACAATGGGGCCAGGCGAGGCTGCGGCAGCACCCCCAGGAGCATGGATGAACCGACCCCGGTCCGCCGGATCGCCGGCGGTGAGCCAGTTTCAGCTAATCGGCAGCATCCGCCACGACGCGGGCGATTGCCTGGTGGCCGTCGAGCCGGGCGGCAGCGTGCAGGGCCGCAAGGGCGCCCTCTATGTGGTCACCGAGCCGGCGGGCGACCCGGCGCTGGGCGGCGAGGCCTGTGGCCTGGTGCAGGCGACGCTGGCCCACGAATACTATGCCGACCCCTCGCCCAGCGTCACCACCAGCCTGACAGCCGCCCTCAACAAAGCCAATAACACCCTACTGCAATACAACCGCAAAACCCTGGCCACGGGCGACCCGCCCGCCGGGCTGCCGCGCAAGATCCGGGTGGGGTTGAGCGCCGCGATCGTGCGGCCCGGGCAGCTCTATCTCTGCCAGCTCAAGCCGGGGCTGATCCTCTGGGTCCACCAGGGGACGGTCCACGCCTTCCCCCGGCCGGCGGGCTGGGCGCCGGCGACTATGGCGGTCAACGGCGACGGCGAGCCGGTGGGCACCTTCTATCCGGCGCCCGCGCTGGGCACCGCCCCCCTGGTCGAGGCGGACTTCGCGTTCCGGCGCTTCGACTCGGGCGACTTATTAGTGCTCGGCTCCAGCAATCTCGGGCCCTTGCTGCACGAAGACGCGCTGGCCGGGGCGTTGCCCGGCCAGCCGGCCGCCGCCGTGGTCGAGTATCTGTATAACCTGGCGCGGACGGCCGGGCTGGCCGAGGCGCACGCGCTCGCCGTGGAGATGTCGACGGTGGCGGCGACCCGGCGCACCACGAGCCCCCTGACCCTGCCGCCACCCCCCGCCTGGGCGCCGGAGGCCGGCCCACCCGCCGCCCCGCCCCCTCCGCCGGCGGCGGTCTACGAGCCACTGGACGCCGATCGCCGCGTCATCCCGCTCCGGCCGCGGGCCCTGGGTGGGGAGGACGCCTCGCGCCCGCCCGCCGGGGAGGCGCCACCCGCCGGGCCGGCATCGGCCCTGGATAACGCGGCGGAGGCGGAC
>DATGEF010000735.1:0-4146 GCA_035310405.1 Chloroflexia bacterium
CTGGGCATCGGGATCATGGTGGCGACCTGGGTCGCCCTGCCCTTCTTCAGCGGCCTGGCAGTCTACCGAACCTATCTCACCGGCGCCCTGATCATTATGGCCGAGCGCGCCACGCGCCGGTAGCGAGCCGTTAATATTACAACGCGAGAATCGCGCCTCGGGTGAAGACCCGGCGGCTAAAGCCGCGGCAACAACGAGCGAAGCCCGCCTACGCGGGCTCACGGACCAGCGTGTTGTATATTAGCGGAGGCTAGAGGCGGCGGGTTAACTATCTCCTGCCTACTCATACTGCCTACTCCTCTCACTGACGACTGACGACTGACGACTGACGACTGACGACTGACGACTGACGAATCGTCTGCCTGCTCATCCTTTTTCGTGTATAATGAGGCCACCCCACGGAGGAGCCTGGGGGGCGGCCGGGTGCGCCCAGGAGGAGAGGCCATGGAGGCACGGACGTTCGGCAAAAGCGGGATACGGGTGCCGGTGATCGGGATGGGCACCTGGCGGACGTTTGATGTGCGCACGGCCGAAGCCGAGCAGGCCCGCCGCGCGCTGGTCAGTGCGGCCCTGGCCCAGGGCAGCACCCTGTTCGACTCCTCGCCGATGTATGGCGACGCGGAGCGCGTGCTGGGCCTGGCCCTGGCCGGCCGCCGGGACGCCGCGTTTGTCGCGACGAAAGTGTGGACCCGGACGCCCGCCGCCGCCCGGGAGCAAATCGCCGCCGCCTTCCGCTTCTTCGCCGGCCAGATCGACCTCTACCAGGTTCACAACCTGATCGCCTGGCGGGAATTGCTGCCGCTCCTCGAAGAACGCCAGGCCGCCGGCCAGGTCCGGCTGCTTGGCGCCACCCATTACGACCACGCCGCGTTCCCGGAGCTGGCAACCGTGATGCAGACTGGCCGCATCCAGGCCATCCAGGTCCCCTATAATGCGGCCGACCAGGCGGTGGCGCACGAAATTTTGCCCCTGGCCCAGGCACTGAGCCTCGGCGTGGTGGTCATGCGCCCGCTGGGCGGCGGCGACCTGGTGGCCCGGCCCCCGCGGCCGGCCGAGCTGGCCCCGCTGGCCGCTTTCGGCGTCCAGACCTGGAGCCAGGCCTTACTCAAGTGGGTGTTGAGCGATCCCCGCGTGACCGTGGCCATCCCGGCGACCTCACGCCTCGATCACCTGGCCGAGCACGCCGCGGCGGGCCATCCGCCCTGGTTCGACGAGGAAACCCGGGCCCGGGTCTCGCACCTGACCGGGTATCGGTAAGGACACGTGGGGCGGCCCGCGCCGCCGTTGCAGGTTGAGGAGGATGGGCCATGGTCGACACGACACAAGTCCCCCAGGAGCATAACATGCGCGACTACGACGCCGCCCGGCGGGACTTTCACCTCGACGTGCCGGAGGAGTTCAACTGGGCCCGCGACGTGATCGGCCGCTGGGCGGCCGACCCCGCCCGCCTGGCTATGCTCTGGCTGGGTCCAGCCGGCGAGCGCCGTCTCACCTTCGCCGAATTTGACCGCCGGGCTAATCAGGTGGCCGCCGCCCTCCGCGATGCCGGGATCCGCAAGGGCGATCGGGTCGCCATCATGCTCCCACGGGTGCCGGAGTGGTGGGAGGCGGTCCTCGGCATCATGAAGCTGGGGGCCGTCAGCATGCCGGGCACGATCCTGCTGACGCCGAAAGATATCGCCTACCGCATCCACGCGAGTGAGGCCCGCGCCGTGATTACCGACGCCGCCGGTGCCCAGAAAGTCGACCAGGTCCGCCCGGAAACCCCCAGCCTGGCCGTGCGTCTCCTTGTGGGCGGCGCGGACCCATTGCCCGCCGGGTGGGTGGATTATGAGCAGGTGGTCCGCGCCGCCCCGGCCGATTACCACGGCGAGCCGACCCGCTCCAGCGACCCGGCGATGGTCTATTTCACCAGCGGCACGGTCGGCTACCCCAAAATGGTGCTCCATACCCAGGCCTCCTATCCGATCGGGCACATCATCACCGGCCAATACTGGCTCGATCTGCGCCCCGAGGATCTGCACTGGAATGCCGCGGATAACGGCTGGGCCAAAGCGGCCTGGAGCAGCCTTTTCGGCCCCTGGAACATGGGCGCCGCCCTCTTTGTGCAGGACAGCCGGGGCAAATTCAACGCCGGCGAAACGCTGGACCTGCTCGCGCGCTATCCGATCACCACCTTTTGCGCGCCGCCGACGGTCTATCGGACTCTCGTCCTGGAGGATCTGCAGCGCTACCACTTCCCCCACCTGCGCTGGTGCGTCGGCGCCGGCGAGCCGCTCAATCCGGAGGTCATCGAGATCTGGCGGGCGGCCACCGGGCTGACGATCCGCGACGGCTACGGCCAGACGGAAACCGTGCTGCTGGTCGGCAACTTCCCGCCCCTCCCGGTCAAGCCCGGCTCGATGGGCAAGCCCGCCCCCGGCTTCGACGTCGCCGTGATCGACGACGCGGGCCAGGAAGTGGCGCCGGGCCAGGAAGGAGACATCGCTGTGCGCATCCGGCCCACGCGCCCGATCGGGCTGTTCCAGGAATACTGGCGCAACCCCGAGGCCACCGCCGGCGCGGCGCGCGGCGATTGGTATGTGACCGGCGACCGCGCGGTCCAGGACGCAGACGGCTACTTCTGGTTTGTCGGCCGCGCGGACGATGTCATTATCAGCGCCGGCTACCGGATCGGCCCGTTTGAAGTCGAAAGCGCGCTGATCGAGCACCCCGCCGTGGCCGAGGCGGCGGTCGTCGCCAGCCCGGATGCCCTGCGCGGTGAGATCGTCAAAGCCTTTGTCATCCTGGCCCCGGGCTACACCGGCTCCGCCGCGCTGATCCAGGAGATCCAGGAGCATGTGAAGACGGTCACCGCGCCGTATAAGTACCCGCGCGAGATCGAGTTCGTCCGCGAGCTGCCGAAGACGGTCAGCGGCAAAATCCGGCGCGTCGAGCTGCGCGAGCAGGAACGCCAGCGTAAAGGGGAGGCCCATGCCTGAGCATTTACCGGACGAGCCCGGGCCCAGCCCCGAGAGCTTTGGGGGTCTGTACAAACTACTGACCGCGAGCGCCACCTACCGGCGGATTATGACTGAGGTGTTCGGCGAGAGCCTGGCGCTCCAGTTGTCGATCGTGGCGCCGGCCGATGTGCGCCTACTGGCGGCCCGCGCGGGCCTGGAGGCCGGGCAGCGCGTCGCCGATTTCTGCTGCGGGCTCGGCGGCCCGACCCTGCTGATCGCGGCTGAGTATGGCTGCCAGGTCTTCGCCGTCGACTGGTCCAGCCAGGCCACCGCCAGCTGCTGGCGCAGCGCTGTGGCCGCCGGGCTCCAGGACACGGTGCGCCCGGTCGTCGCCGATATCAGCCGGCCGCCGTTTGCCGAGGGTTCCCTGGATGCGATCGTGTCGATCGACGGCTTCTACTTTGGCGTCGATCTGCCCGCGCTCTACGCCCGGGTATTTCGCTTATTACGCCCGGGCGGCTACTTCGCCTTCTACTTCGACGTGCCGTCCCAGGCGGTGGTCGAGGCGTCCTCGCCGACCCGGCGCGCCCATCGGGAGAGCCATCGCATTGACCACCTGGCCGTGCTGGCCGGCGCGGGATTCATCAATGCGCGGGCCGAGGATCGCACGGCCGCCCAGACTCTGCACCTGGGCCGGATGCTGACCTCCTACAAAACGCACTTTCAGCGCTTGCGGGCCGAGATCGGCCCGCAGCTGGCCATCGATCTGCGCGACGAGATCAGCCAGACCCTGCAAATGACGCAGCAAGGACTCTGGCCGCGCTATCTCTTCAGCGCGCGCAAGCCGGACGACCGGCCCGCCCGGCGCCGCTAGCCCCGGGCCGGCCTACTCGCGGGCGGCGAACACCCGGTAGTCGAGATCCGGGAAGGGGTTGTCGCGCAGGGCGTAGGCGCGGGCGCGGGCCAGGCTCATCGGGTCCAGCGGGTCGCGGGGCGTGACCTGCTCGGCGGCTTGCGCCAGGTCGTTGAACCAGGCCAGGTGTTCCATGAAGCGCTGGCTGGAGTATTCGGGCGCCTGGGTCGTCGTGGTCAAGAATTCCCAATCACTGCCTTGCAGGAGCAGCAGCTCGCGCCCGGCCTGCTGGAGCACGTCGAGTAAGTCCCCCGTCGCGTGCGGGTGCCGGGCGACCAGGCCCTCCATCCG
>DATGEF010000736.1:0-10096 GCA_035310405.1 Chloroflexia bacterium
GGTCGCCGCCCGGCGGGCCAGCGCCGGCCGCCAGCGGGGCGCGAACAGGGCCTCGCGCGCGTAGAGGGGGTCGGCGTTGAGCACGACGGCATCGGCGCCGAGCACCGTGCCGTCGGCCAGGCGCAGCCCCCGGGCGCGGCCGGGCGGGCGGGTGCCCGCCACCAGAACCTCGGCCACGGGCGTCTCCAGCCGCAGGTCGACCCCCAACTCGCCACAGATGGCCACCAGACTAGCCACCAGGCGGTAGAGCCCGCCCGCGATATACCACCCGCCGCCGGCCAGCTCCACGTAGGGGATCAGGCAGAGCGTGCCGGGCGCCCGGTAGGGGGAGGAGCCGCTGTACGTAGCGTAGCGGTTGAAGAGCTGCACCAGGTGCGGGTCGCGAAAGTAGCGCCGCACGACGCGGTCCATGGTCGGCAACGCGTCGATGCGCAGCACATCCAGCCCCCGCCGGGCCAGCAGATCGCGGAGCCGCGGCCGCGCCCCGTACAGGAAGGGTCGGGCCGCCCGCTCGTAAAGCCGGCGGCCGTGGGCCAGGAAGGCGAGATAGCCGCCCACATCGCCGGGGGCCAGGCGGCCGATCGCCGCCGTCATCGCCACCAGGTTGCTGCTCGTGTCGAGCCGGACGCCGTCGGGGTAGAAGTACCGGCAGAGGGGGTCCAGCGGCCACAGCTCCAGATAATCGCCCATCCGGCGGCCCAGGGCGCGGAAGGTCGCGGCGAGCACGCCCGGCATCGTGATCAGCGAGGGGCCGGTATCGAACTGGAAGCCGGCGGCGGCCACCCGGTTCATCTTGCCGCCGGGCTGCGCATCCCGCTCGCATACTGTCACCTGGTACCCGGCCGCCGCCAGCCGCGCCGCCGTCGCCAGCCCGCCCACGCCCGCGCCGACCACGGCGACCCGCGGATTTTGGATTTTGGATTTTGGATTTTGGATTGATGACGATCTGACTGCGGACCTCCCTCCCCGCGCCTCTGGCCCCAGCCCCTCGTCCTTGGTCCCCAACCCCTCGTCGGATCCTGTAGCCGCATGCACGTCAGCCGCAGCGGGGCGATGCGGCTAGGGTAGGAGCGGGTCTCAGACCCGCTTGGTGGGGCGGGTGAGGGTCGCCGCAGGACCGCTGGGCCCGGCGGGTAAGCTGCCCCCCAAAGTGCGACGTGGGCGGGCGTGGGCCGCGTGGCGGGTGAGAGACCAAGTGCTCGCTCGCTATCGACAACCGGTTGCGCCCGGCAGCGGATTCTTCGCTGCGCTCAGAATGACAGATCTTAGCGTATCTGCTAAGATACTACACTGAGCCCTGACCCCCGATCCCCAACCCCCAACCCCCAACCCCTCGCCTGACCCCCGACCCCTGATCCCCGACCCCTCGTCAAGGCATCAAATCGCCATAGACCACCAGCCGCTTATCGTAGTTACGGGCCGCGCGGTCGAAGGTGCCATGGCAGGTGATCAGGTTGAGGTGACGGCCGCTGGAGGCGCCGAAAATGCGCTGCAACGGGCAATCATTGTAGGGGCAGGTCGCGGTTTCGGTGGCCACAAAGCCGTAGTCCCGGCCACTGGCGTCGCGCACCCAGTAGCGGTCGCCCGGCTGCAGGTCGCCAAGCCGCCAGAAGACCACCGGCCCGACATGGTACCAATCGAGGTGCCCGTCCATGGCAGCGTTGCCCGGCGCGCCGGGGCGCGTGCCCGGCGCATACCAGCCCACGTCCCAGGGGTCGCGCGGGATGTCGAAGTCGTTGTGCGCATCGACGCCCAGCGACTCGACGGTGGCGCGCACCCCCAGCTTGGGGATCACCAGCTGGTGGGGCAGGGCCGGGTCGGCGGCCGGGCGGGGCGCGGGGCCGATCACGCCGTCGTACCAGGTGGCGCCATAGCGCCATTTGTAGTAATGCAGCCCGATATTACCCATCTGCACCCGCCAGGGCGGGTCCGCGCTCGGCTGGTAGGTCAGCACCCGCCGCTCGAAGGCCTGGATCAGCACGTCCTGGGGCTGCCCGGCGACCTGCACCGTCGCCCAATAGGGGTCAGAGATCGGCAGGCCCATGGTGAAGACCCAGGGGTCGAAGAGCGGGCGAGTCGTGGTGGCCCCGCCCTGGTAGACCGGGCCGCTCTGGGTGAGGAAATTCATGAAGATCTCGGGCACATTATGCCCCGTGCGGGGATCGTAATAGGTCACGCGCAGGCCGGGATAGCGGCTTTTGCCCGCATCGGTCGTCGTGCTACCGTCGCGGCTGATCACATCGGTCACCACCTGGCCGCGGCGGTCGGGCTGGCGGTGTTCGCCACGGGGCGTGTTGCTGACCCCCAGGAACGAGGCATAGGTCGGGGCCGTGGCGTCGCCGGTATCGCCGGCGATCGGCACCTGGGCCGGGGCGCGCTCCAGGTAGGCCGTGTTGCCCTGCTGTTGGCGCCCGGTCATCAGCTCGACGGTCAGCAGCCCGCTGGTCACGAACCACTGGGTGCTAGGGTCCGCCAGGGGGGTGTTGACCTCCATGCGGCCCTTATCCCAGTACTGCACCAGGCGTTGGCCCGAGCCGTCCGGGGCGTCGGCATAGGCCTCAAGGCCCGCGACGCCCGGCGCCGGCCCCCAGATCCAGGAGCGGGTGACGCTATGGCCGGCCACGCCGGCATCGGTGCGCAGCCAGAGCAGGTCGAAGCTCGAGTCGGCGAAGGTAAACGCGGACGCCGCCGCCCCGGCCCGCGGCGGGCTCAGCCCGGCGGCCGGCAGCAGGGCCACGCCGAGCAGGGCGGCCAGCAGCCCGCGCAGGGGCCGGGCTGTCCCGGCCCAGCAACGAAAGATGAAGGAGGCATGAGCCTGCATGCGGGGTCCTCTCCTAGCCGGGCGTGCCGGCACGTGAAATCGATCCAGGCCGCAGCCCATCGGCCGTTGCCGGCCCATTATAGCGTATACGTCCCGAGCCCAGCAATGGGATGCGCCTCGCTGCTGCGCCACGGTTGGTCGTGGGTTTGTCCCACACTCAGGCCTGCGCCCTGGCGGCCAGTAACCGACTTTTATCTTGCTCTAGCCAAGCCCTTGACAGGCTTTGTAATCAGATATATAATCGCTATATATGTGAAACTTTCACGAAAAATCCCACTTCGTACAAAAGCAGGTATAGCAATGTTAATTGAATTCACAGTTGGTAACTTTCGCTCCTTCCATGAGCGAGTGACGTTGAGCATGATAGCGGCCTCGGCTCTACGGTCCAGAGATAAAGAGTTAGATGCGCAGACGGTCGTCGAGGTACCGCCGGGTGTCGAATTGCTGCGCAGTGCAGCGATATATGGGGCGAATGCCAGCGGGAAAAGTAATCTCGTGAACGCACTGGCTTTCATGCGCACCTTCGTGTTGAATTCGTCCCGCACTACGCAAACCGAGGATCCGATCCCGGTGCAGAACTTCAAACTCAGTACAGAGACGGATGGGCAACCATCCTTTTTTGAAATCTTGTTTCTACTGGACGGTAAGAGGTATCGCTACGGCTTCGAGGTGACACGGGAACGGGTGATAGCCGAGTGGCTGTTTTACACTCCCAAGTCCCGCGAAGCGCGGCTCTTTCAGAGAGAGCAAGGGGCTGATGAAGAAACTATCGTCATTTCCCCCGCCTTTAAAGAAGGTAGGCAACTCAAAAAGGTGACCCGCAGCAATGCGCTCTTCCTTTCCGTCGCCGCGCAATTCAAGGGAAAGATTGCAGAAGACATTCGCGCCTGGTTCAGTCAGATCAACGTTAGTCTCGGCGTCGCATTGGAGATGGACTTAGCGACCCTCCAACAATTTCATGAGATAGCCGACAAAAGAGCCATTCTGCAGTTGATCCGAGATCTCGATCTGGGGATCCGCGATATCGAGTCTACACTGATAACCGCTCCGTGGAGTACAGATAATGACCCTACAGTCAAGGAATTTTTGGAAATATTTGGACGGATGAGCAACCAGACCATTCCAAGTGAGGTGCCGGAGATTAAGACGGTTCACGAGAAATATGACGCGGCGGGTAACGTCGTGGGGACGGTGCAGTTTGAGTTTGGTTTGTACGAGTCGGCTGGCACATGGCGGCTGTTCAGCCTAGCGGTACCTATTCTGGAAACCCTGCGGCATGGGCGAATCATGGTGGTGGATGAACTGGATGCCCGCCTGCATCCGCTGATGACTTGTACCATTATCGAGTGGTTCCACAACCCGCAAACCAACCCCCATAACGCGCAACTCATCTTCACCACCCATGACACGACCCTCTTGCGCGCGGATCGCTTCCGCCGCGATCAGATCTGGTTTGTCGAAAAAGACCGGATGGGAGCCAGCCACCTCTATTCGCTGGCCGAATTCAAGGTCCGCAACGATGCTTCGTTCGGGCGCGATTATATCCAGGGCAAATACGGAGCCATTCCGTTCATTCAAAGCGATATCCAGGCGCTGGTAGGAGCCGTGGATGGCGCGGCGTGATAACCTGCCCCGGCGCGGTACACCGGCGGCGGCACGGAAGCGCGTAGTTGATAAAATACCGCTCATTCCGCGTTTCTTGATTGTCTGCGAGGGTACCCAAACAGAGCCGGGCTACTTTAAACAATTTCGCGTCCCAGGGAACGTAGTAAAGATCGATGTCATTGGAACAGGGTTAAATACAATCCAGGTAGTCCAAAAGGCACTCGACAAAAAACAGCAGGCGCGTGATCCGTATGACCGGGTTTGGTGTGTCTTCGATCGGGACAGCTTTCCGGAGAAGCATTTCAACGACGCGCTCGATCTAGCACGTGAATATGATATCCAGGTAGCCTATAGCAATCCCGCCTTCGAACTCTGGTTCGTCTTACATTACGATTCCCGCACCTCATGTATCAGTCGTCAGCAGTACGCGAACAGACTAAGTGTGCTACTCCGCCGGCCCTACCAAAAGAACGACCGAGATCTATATACTATACTGAAAGAGCGGGAACCCCAGGCCATCAAGCACGCCGAAGCACTGCTGCCACCCCAAGGCGCGCGCGATCCGGCGAACGATAATCCCTCCACAACCGTGCATCTGCTGGTTCAGGAATTGCGAAATGCCGCACAGCGGCCGTGGGAACGATAAGTGCGCGCTCTGGAGGCGGTACCATGCTGATTGCGCTGACCCGGCCAGTGAGTCCCCGCCTGGGGGACTGCGAGCTGACCTTTCTCCCGCGGGTGCCGATCGACGTCGCGCGCGCCCGGCACCAGCACACCGTCTATTGCACGACCCTGCGCGCCCTTGGCGTCGCGGTCCAGACTCTGCCGGCGGCGCCCGATCTGCCGGACGCCGTGTTTGTGGAAGACACAGCGGTCGTCGTCGACGAGATCGCCGTCATCGCGCGGCTGGGGGCGCCGAGCCGGCGGTCCGAAGTGGCGGATGTGGCGACGGCCCTGGCCGCGTACCGGCCCCTGGGCGTCCTGCGAGCGCCGGCCCAGCTGGACGGCGGCGATGTGCTCCGCGTGGGGCGCACGCTCTATGTCGGCACCTCCGGGCGGACTAATGCGGCCGGCGTGGCCCAACTGCGTGCCCTCCTGGCCCCCTATGGCTACCAGGTGCAGCCCGTGGCGCTCCACGGCTGCCTGCATTTGAAATCGGCCTGCACCGCCCTCGACGCCACGACCCTGCTGGTGAACGACGCCTGGGTCGATCCGGCGATCTTTGCCGGGCTGCGCGTCCTGCGCGTGCCGCCGGCGGAGCCCTGGGCCGCGAACGTGCTGGCGGTGGCCGACCAGGTGCTGCTGCCGGCGGGCAACCCGGCCACCCAGGCCCTCCTGGCGGCGCACGGCTTCGCGGTGACCCCCCTGGATATCAGCGAACTGCAGAAGGCGGAGGCCGCCCTGACCTGCCAGAGCATCCTGTTTGCGGACCCTCCGGGCGCCGCCACACCGGCACCCTAGTGCCGGATCAAGCCAGCTATAGGGGAATGAGGAGTGAGCACCCCCAGGTGCGAACGGCGGGGCGCGACCCGTTCGCACCTGGGGGTGCTCACTCCTCGGTGCGTAACCCCAACAGGTCGCCGGAACCTGCACTAGCGCAACCCCGGCGCGTATCTCCATCTTAGGACCGATCGGACGGGGCCCAAAATCCGCCTTCCGGGGCTGGCGACCGGCCGGCGCGGGCCGCTATAATCATAAAGCGCCCGCGGCTGACGCAACACCCGCGATCCCCGGGGCGCAGGAGGGATCTCTGATGGCTATCCAATGGCTCCGCCGGCGCATCACCGCGAACATGCTCTGGGAGTTCCCCGAGCTCGGCATTGTCGTACTTGGCGTGTTTGTCGTCTGGGTCGGGTTGTGCTCCGTCTGGCCGATCCTGACGCTCTATATGCAGGCCCAGGGCAGCAGCCTGGCCGATATCAGCGTGACCACGGCCGCCGCCATGGCCGCCAGCTTCCTGTTCCAGGTGCCCATGGGCTGGGCCAGCGACCGCTTCGGCCGCAAGCCTCTGCTCCTCGGCGGCCTGGCCCTCGTGGGCACCATCTCCTGCCTCTATCTGCTGGTGCATAGCAGCCTGGGCTTCGCCATCCTGCGCTTCGTCGAGGGGATCGGCGGTGCCGCGATGATGCCGGCCGCCCGCGCCTATCTGATGGACACCATCCCGCCGGCCCGCCGCGGCCAGGCCTTTGGGCTGCTCGGCGCCGCGTTCAACGGCGGCATCCTGCTCGGCCCGGCCATCGGCGGCCTGCTGGGCGGGCTCACCGGCATGACCGGGCCGTTCTGGCTGGGAGCCATCAGCAGCCTGATCGCCTTTACCTTTCTGGCACTCAAGGTGCGCGAGCATCGCGGCCCGCACCCCCATACGGAGCCGGACGCGCGGGAAGCGGCCGGCCTGGTGGCCGCGCGGGTGCAGTGGCGGGCCATCTTGCCGGTGTTTTTCAGCACGATCGGCTGGGGCTTCGTCAGCGGCTTCTTTAGCGTGGTCTGGAACATCTGGATCCATGACCTCGGCGGCAACCTCGACATCATCGGCCTCAGCTACACCCTCTTCGCGCTGCCGCTGATTTTCGTCGGCCCCTGGGCCGGCCGCCTGGCCGATCGCCGCAGTCGCGTGCTCATGATCCTGCTGCCCTCGCTGGTCGCCGCAGCGATCTATTATGCCTACGGCTTCTTGCGCGACCTCCCGGTGATCCTGATCCTGGGCATCCTCGAAGGCGCGATGATCGGCATTCTCGCGCCGGCCTCCGACAGCTACATGGCCGACGTCCTGCCGCCCGCCCTCCGCGGCCGCCTGCAGGGCCTGGTCAGCACGACCAACACGGGGGCCGGGTTCGTGGGCGCCCTGATCTGTGGCCCGCTCTACGCTCTCGGGCCTTTCTATCTCTTCATGCTGCTCGGCAGCATCCATGTGGTCTGTGCTGTCGTGGCCAGCGCCCTGATGCTGCCCACCGAGCGGCGGCTGCGGGGGCCCGCGCCGGCCGCGCCGGGGGTCCGGCCCGCTCCCGTGCTTGATCTGCCCGGACAAACCGGGTAAAATAGGGGCCAGGGAGAGGTGGCAGAGCGGTTTATTGCGCTTGTCTTGAAAACAAGAGGACGCGAGTCCCCAGGGTTCGAATCCCTGCCTCTCCGCCGGACGAGTCGTCAGTCGTCAGTCGTCAGTCGTCAGTCGTCAGTGAGACGAGTCGGCAGTCGGCAGGGCGACGAGTCGGCAGGTGGCAGGCGATAGTCGATAGGGCGACGGAGCCGGGCGCCGGCGATCACGTGCCAGGAAACGAGGACCCCCGCGGTTAGCACTCCCTGAGAGGATGCTGGCCGCGGGGTATGTGTGTACGGGGAGGACGCGATGCGGCCAGGAGGATGGCGTCGGCAGGGGGGGCGGTTGCCGTCCGGGCCGGCGGTGCTGGGGGGATTGCTGGGGCTGGGCACACTAGCCGGCCTGATCGCCTGCGGCGACACCGCGCCGGCCGGTCCGCCGGTGACCGTGGCGCCCGCGCTCCAGGCTGGCCAGGCGGTATTCGCCCGCTACTGCAATGTCTGCCACCCGGGCGGCCATCGCGGCGCTGGGGTTTCGCTGATCGCGACGCCCCTCGACGACCCGCAGATCGCCGCGACCGTCCGCGGCGGCCGCCACAGCATGCCCGCTTTCGACACTGACCGCATCTCCGACAGCGATCTGCAATCGCTGATCGGCTATATCCGCACCCTGCGCTAACCGCGCGCTAGCGCCTCGTGCGTGATCTCCGCCAGGCGCAGGGCGATCGCGTGCTGCAACACGACGTCCGCGTTCCCCTGGTCAATCGAGCGGATGTAGGAGAGGAACGCACTAATCACCAGGACCAGGAACAGGCCGAAGATCCAGGGATTTTGCAAGAAGGCCTGCCCGGCGACGACCGCGGCGAAGGCGCCCACCCAGATCGCCTGGGGGAGCATCCAGACGCTGGCGAGGTTCGTGTGGTTGATCTCGGCCATGCGGGCCATCGTCTCCAGCTCGGCCACGCTATAGTCGCGCGCGCGCAGCTGCGCGAGACAGCGCGCGACATGCTTTTCGCCGGTATGCGCGAGATCGGCGAGGGCGCGATAACGCCAGACATGGAAGCCCTGGCCGATCGCGTCCCGCTCGCGAAAGTAGGGAATCGCCTCCATCGCCGGCCCAGCCGGCCCCCGTTGCAACATCCGTTAGGGCTCGGCGACGACGGGCAGAGTCAGCAGGGCGTGGGGCACGATCAGCACGTCGATCGGGGGCGCCGCCGCGGGCCGCGGGCCGAGCAAGGCGATCGCGTCGGCCAGGCCGGCTTCCAGGGTGGGCGCGGTGCGCAGGTGCGCCTGACGGATCACCTCCGGCTGCTCGGCGCCGACGACGATGATCGGGTGCTCGGCCAGCACCCGGGCCAGCACAAAGGCGCGCTGCTGGCCGGGGGGGTAGCCATTGCGCCGCGCGTCGTCGAGGATCCACTGGATCGAGGGCGCATCGCGCATCGCGGCGAAGAAGTTGCGCTCGCCCACGCCCTGGCCGGCCCCCTCCTCGCAGCGGGCCGGGATCAAGAAGGCGCCGCCCGGGCGCACGACCGGCCGCGGGGCGAAAAACAGATAGGAGGCGGCCCGGGACGCCTGGTACAGATTCGTATCCTTCGGCCAGCCGACCCCACCGATCGCCAGGTCATAGGCATGCGGCACCGGCACGGTATAGAGCCGAGCGGCCAGATCGGCCAGCTGCGCGAACGCCGGCTCCGGCGCCCCGGCGGCCACTGCCACGACCCGCTGCTCGCCATCGCAGACGACGTTGACGATGAAGGCCAGCCCGGCCCGCCGCGCGATCTCCGTGACGGCTTCATGAAAAGGGTTGCCCACCAGGTTGCCCAGGCGCGTCCCCGGGTGGTCCAGGAAGCGCGGCCCATGCGTCGCCGCGATCGTCGGCGCCCCCGCCACGCCGATGGCCACCGTCTTGCGCCCGCCGGAGTAGCCGGCGTACTGATGCGGCTCCACGATCCCGGTGGCCAGCACCACATCGGCCTCGACCACCACCCGGTTCAGCACGATCGGTACGGGCAAGGCGCCCGTGGTCTGGCCCAGATCGATCAACGCGCCCGGGTCTTCGGCCGCATGGTCGACCACACGCACCCGGCCCAGGACGGCCGGGCCGAGCTTTTGCTGCCATTCGGCCGGCGTGCTCGGCCGGTGCATGCCGAGCGCCACCAGCACGGTGATCGCGGGGTCCGGGATGCCACCCGCGTTCAGCTCGTCGAGCAAGGGCGGCACCAGCAGGTGGTCCGGGCAGGCGCGCGTAATATCGGTGACCACGATCACCGCCCGCGCCCCCGGCCGCACGGCCGGCAGATCGCGCAGCCGTGGGCCGTGGGGCGCTGCCAGCGCCGCCTGCACGGCGGCCGGCACATCGGCGAGCGGCGGCCGCGACTCCGGGTCGAGCACCGTGCCGCGCACTCCCGGCGGCAGCCGGAAGTGCAGCGTCCCGCGCCCGTAGGGGATGGCGAACGGCGGGGTTGGGGATTGGGGGTTGGGGGTCGGGGCTGCACTGGACATTGGATTATGTTATGTCAACTTATGGGCGAGGAGCTGGTCGAGCCGGGCGCTCAGCCAGGCACTGACCGTGGCCAGGCTGGTGGGCGTGACTTCGTGGCCGATCGGGTATTCACGGTAGGTCAGATCGATCGG
>DATGEF010000737.1:0-4122 GCA_035310405.1 Chloroflexia bacterium
CGCGCTGGTCGCCGGATGGCCAGACGCTGGCCTATACCCGCACCGCCGACACCAATGGCGACGGCCAGATCGACGACCGGGATACCGGCGAAGTCTGGCTGGTCGCGGTCGACGGCGGCAACGCGCGGCGCCTGGCCGATGGCCTCGACCCGGCCTGGGCGCCGGACGGCAAGCGCCTGGCCTTCGCCAGCAACGGCCGCCGCACGGGCGCGAATCCCTATGGCGAGGCCAACACGATCGACATGATCAACGCGCTCGGCCAGAACCGCTGGAGCCCGATCAAAATCCCGAATATCCCGCAGGATACCAGCCTGGTCAACCCGCAGGCCCGCTTCAATGCCGGCACCAATTTCCTGCGCTACCCCACCTGGGCGCCCGGCAATCACGCCATCGCCTTCATGGCTGAAGGGCACAGCGGGCTGATCGTCACGGCCAGCGACAAGGGCGAGCACCCGACCTTGCGCGACTTCGATTACGAAGGCGGCTACGGGCACGTGTTCTGGTCCCCCGACGGCACCCGGCTGGCCTATGAGGTCTTCCCGGCCAGCGGGATCGACCAGGTGGCCGTGCTGACCCTGGCCAGCAAGACACGCTTTGCCTTCGGCTCGCCGCACGAGGGCAACAGCGCCGTCAGCCCCGCCTGGGCCCCAGACAGCAGCCGGATCGTCTTTGTGCAGGGCACGCAGAGCGCGGAGGCGACCATGGCCCCGGCCGGTGCCCTCGTCGTCGCCAGCGTCACCGACCCGGCCCAGACGCAGGTGCTCGTTCCCGCCCACGCCGGCGACCCGGACTGGCGCTGACCGGGGCCGCTTGTTCCCTGGGGCCGGACGTGGTACACTGGCGGCGTGCATGACACCACCGCCGCCTATATTGGATTTAACCTGGTCAAGGGCCTGGGCCCCGTGCGCCTGCGCCGGCTGCTGGACGTCTTCGGCGCCGCCACCACGGCCTGGGCGGCGCCCGCCGCCGCCCTGATCGCCGCGGGCCTGGACGCCAAGACCGTCGCCAGCCTGGTCGCCACCCGCCAGAGCTATGACCCGGCTGCCGTCGCCGCCCAATTGGCCGCGCTCGGCGCCAGCGTGCTGACCTGGGAGAGCCCCGGCTACCCCGAGCGCCTGCGCCCGGTCGACGGCGCGCCGCCCGTGCTCTATGTGCTGGGCGAGATCACGCCCGCCGACGACTGGGCAATCGGCGTCGTCGGCACCCGGCAGGTGACGGGCTACGGCCGGGAGGTGACGGCCCGCCTGGCGGCCGACCTGGCGCGTAGCAAGGTCACCGTGGTCAGTGGGCTGGCGCGGGGCGTGGATACGCTGGCCCACAGCGCCGCGCTGGAGGCCGGCGGCCGCACGATCGCCGTGCTGGGCTCCGGGCTCGACCAGCTCTACCCGCCCGAGAACCGCGCGCTCGTGCGCCGCATCGTCGACGGCGGCCAGGGCGCGGTGATCAGCGACTATCCCCTCGGCACCCGGCCTGACGCCGTCAACTTCCCGCCGCGCAACCGCATTATCTCCGGGCTCAGCCTGGGCGTGCTGATCGTGGAGGCCGCGCCCGGCAGCGGCGCGCTGATCACCCACCGCTTCGCCCTGGAGCAGGGCCGCGAGGTCTTCGCCGTGCCCGGCTCGATCTTCAACCCGCAGAGCGCGGGCACCAATGACCTGCTCAAGCAGGGGGCCAAGTGCGTGACGGGGGTCGACGACATCCTCGAAGAGCTGCAGATGGGCCTGGTGGCCGAACACGTCGACGCCGTGCTGGCCCTGCCCGAGGACCCCACCGAGCGCACGGTGCTGGCCTGGCTGCAACAGGACGCCGACCCCCAGCACATCGACACGATCGCCCGCGGCAGCGGCCTGCCGGTCCACACGGTGAGCAGTACCCTGACCCTCATGGAGCTCAAAGGCCTCGTCCGCCAGGTCGGCGCGCTGCAATACGTGCCCGTGCGCTGATGATACACAGCCCAGGCTCATTGCAGGCTGTGCTATTATGGTAACGGCCTGCTGACCGCGTAGCTCCTGATCCCGCCGCGGTCGCCCGCCAGATCGAAAGGAGCCTCCGTGATGTCCAACCCGCGCCCCCCGTCTGCGCCCGCGCGCCTGCACCTATTCCATCCCCACCTCCATCCAAACCGCCCGATCAACGTCAACGCGGTCCATGCCGCCGAAAAGCGGGCGGGAGGCTTTAATCAGCAGGTGGCCCTGCGCATGACCACTATCTTCCAGGCCATGCCGACCTTCTGGCTGATCATGGCCTGGATTATTCTGTGGATCGTGGCGAACGCCACGATCCTGCGATTCGACCCGCTGCCCTGGCCGTTGCTGCTGGCCCTGGCCTCGGTGCCGCAACTGCCGCTGATGATCGTCATTATGGTGGGCCAGGGACTGCTCGGCCGCCAGCAGGAGCTGCAGGCCGAGGAGGCGTTCCAGACCACGCAGAAGATCTACCACGACATCGAGCAGAGCATGCAGCACCTGTCCGCCCAGGACGAGGAGCTACTGCGCCAGACCCGCATGCTGGTGCGCTTGCTGGAAGCCTCTGGGCTCCCGGTCGAGCCGCTGCCCGCCGACCCGCACCCGCCCGCCCCGCCGGCCACGTGAGGCCAGCGCGCGTGGGTCACGAATGGGCGCGCAGCAACTCGCGCAAGGGCCGGTAGCCGATCACCTGCACGCCGGCCTGCCGCACATACGCGCGCAACTCCAGGCTCCGGCCCGCCGCGGCGTTGGCGACCCGGCTGGGCCAATCCGGGGCCAGGGCGCGCAGCTCCGGGGTGTCCTGCGCCGGGTGCAGCAGCAGCACGCTGAGCCCCGGCGGCAAGCCGTCGATGATTCGTTTCGCCACCGTGACGTGGTCCGTGGGGTCGTCCAGCGGCAACGCCGCCAGGGCGTCGAACACCGGGATGCCCGCCGCGACCAGCTCCCGCCCGCATTGCTCGCCTTCGGCCACGAGTTCCGGCGGCAGCCCGGCGGCGCGCAGGCGGGCGGCGTCCCCCAGGAAGAACAGGGGCAGCCGGTGCTCGCGGGCCACCGCCAGGTAGGCCGGCAGCAGCGGGGGCCGGATCACTGTGCCCATATGCGTGTCCACATGCGTGACGTCGATCCCGGCCCGCAGCGCCTGCGTCACCTGCGCGCGTAACTCGGTCGCCACGGCCTGGGGATCGGCCTGCTGCCAGGTGGTCGGGGGATCGGCGTGGAAGTAGCCCGCGGCGTCGAGCAGCCCGGAGGCCGGATCGCGGGTGCTCAGGGGCCCCCAGCGGTAGGCCGCCCACTCGGCATTCACGGTCAGGTGGACGCCCATATCCACCGTGGGATGATCGCGGCAGAAAGCGGCCACCTGCGGGAACCAGGGGCAGGGCACCATCACCGCCGCCGAGGAGACCAGCCCCCCGTCCAGCAGATCGGCCAGCACCGAGAGCGTGGCCTGGCACATGCCGATGTCGTCGGCGTGGATGATCACCACGCGATCCCGGGGGCCATAGCCCAGTTGCTGCAGAGCAGGATTCATTAGGCTTGCTCCTTGCGTACTAAGATAACACACGGGCACACGGCCACCCCTAAGGGCCGGTCCTGCTACTCTAGCAGACGGCTTCAGTTTTTGCAACACCGCCTTTCCTGTCGCGGCGGGCGCATCAAGTGCGGGTTCGGGGGCCGGCCGGACGGGTACTCGGCAGCTTTTTGCAACCCGGCGGCGCCCGCTGGCTAGCCGCCGCAGGTGCGGCGCCCCTGTCTGCTGCGGAAGGGGGCCAGGGGCCGGGTAGGGGCGAGGCATGCCTCGCCCCTACTGCGCATGATCGCGCCCCAGCGCGGCTCGGAGAGTCCCAGGCCGCCCGCTGCAAAATCCTGCCGAGCACCCCGGCCGGACCGCGACGTTGCCGCGGCCGGCGACCTGTGCTATGATGCGCCCATACCGCCCGGGGGCGCGCAGCCGGCACGACGGCGCGACGACGCGGGGCGGAACCGCGGAGGAGACGGCGGCTGATGAACACGACGGCAGAGGCGGCGCAGGTGCTGGCGGTCAACGTCGGCACCCCGCGGGTCATCGAGTGGCTCGGACAGACCGCGACCACGGCCATCTGGAAAGCGCCGATCGCGGGGCCGGTCGCCGTGCCGGGGGTAAACCTGGCCGGCGACG
>DATGEF010000738.1:0-8442 GCA_035310405.1 Chloroflexia bacterium
GAACTACAAACGGCGGAGGCGCAACGCTGTGCGGCCTGACCTTAAGTTCGCGCGGATGGGGGCGGGCTCCGTCCCGCGATGCTGGGGCGCGCTTCTGATTGCGGAGTGCGAAAGGCCGATCGCTGGCCGCGCGGCGGGCCATGCCGGTGCCTTCCCAATCCAAAATCCAAAATCCAACGGCCCGACGCCTAGGGCGTCAGCAAAAACAGCCCCGTCTGGCGCTCGGCGGCGGTCTTGACCTGGCGCAGCATGACCCGGCGCAGCAGCCCGCTGAACGGCGCGATCAGGGTCCAGTAGAGCCGGAACAACACACGGGCGCGCCGGCCGAGGGCCTGCACCCGGGTTTCGGTGGAGAGGCGGGCCGTCTGGTAGTCGATCGGCTCGACGCGCACCGCCATCGTCGCCCGGGCCGTGCCGGGTTGCTGGTAGGTACACCAGGCGTCGACACTGTCGATGCGCGCGACGTTGCCGGCCAGCCGCCAGAACGATCCGGCGATGCCCAGGAGGATCTCCCGGCCGGGATGCTCGGCGAGCACCACGAAGCCGGCCCGCCGCGCGGTCGCGGCCAGCCCGGCCGCGGGCGCGCCGACCACTGGGCGGACCCGGCGGCCGAGCAGGGTGGCGGGCAGACGCCGCAGCCCGAACAGCACCCGGGTCACAGGGGCCTGGCCAAACGGCACCGCGGTCAGCGCGGCATACACCTGCGCCGCCGGGGCCCGGACGATCACGCTATGGCGGCTCGCGACCTCGTATTGGGGCATGACCTGGTCAAGCAGGGCGGACGCCCGCGCCGCCGGGCGGCGGAGCAGCCCCGCCAAAGGGATACGCATGGTCTTCATCGGTAATACCTCCTGTATAAACCCGTATAAACGCGCTATTAGCGGGCAGGACTACGTAAGATCTCCCAGCCGCGCGCACGGGCGACGGTCTGGAGCTGGGGGTCGGGATCGACCGCAACCGGGTGACCGACCGCGGTGAGCAGCGGGATATCGGCTCCGCTGTCGCCATAAGCCACGCACTCGGCCAGGGGGACCCCGTGCTGGCGGGCCAGATGGGCGGCCCGGCGCGCCTTGCCCGGGCCAGCGTTCATCGCGCCGCGCAGGCGGCCGGTGTAGGTGTCATTGCGCAGCTCGGGCTGGGTGCCCTCGCCCGCGTCGGCCCCCACCGCTTCGGCGATGACGCGGGCGGCGTCATGCAGGCCGCCGCTCAGCAGGACCACCGTATCGCCGGCTGCTTTATGGGCCGTCAGCCGGGCCAGCGTAGCCGGCTTCAAGCGGGGCCGTAACGCGGCCATCCCGGCCCGCCCGGCCCGCTCGACGTCGGCCCGGCGCTGGCCGGCGAGCAGCTGGAGCAACGCCCGCCAGCGGAGCGCCGCCCCGTAGCGCGGGGCGAGCCGGGCGCAGAGGGTATAGCCCTGGGCCAGGACCAGGCGGCGCGCGGGGAACAATTTCAGCTGCCGCCCGGCGCGCACAAAGTCCTTGGCGATGCTGCCCTCGACCAGGGTGCCCTCGATATCACAGAAGACCAGCCGGCCCATCCTGCTCCTCGCTTTCACTTGAATAAACTAACCCACCGGTTAGTTTATTTGGTAAAAAAAGCCGCCCTACACTTTACGTCCCGGCCCGCCCCGGTCTGAGGCTAATCGTGGGCCCGCAACAGGGCTAGCCAACCGCGCCAGCAGCGCTCCCGGTACTCCTCAAACTTCTCCTCGTCGTCGAAGAGCCACTGCATTTGCAGGCCATCCATCATCGCCCCGCACACCGAACTGGCCTCCCGCGGGTCGACGCAGGGGTAGAACACACCCTGCTCCACACCGATCGTGATTGTCCGGGCCAGGGCGTTGATGCAGCCGATATAAAAGCGGCCGGTGACACTCCCCAGGCGCGCGTTATGCACGCTCTGCGCCAGAAAATCGAGATAGACGTGATAAAAACGGCGGTTGCGCCGCGTGCTGATAAACAACTGCTCCAGCTGGGCCCGCAACATCGGCTCCGCCGAGTCCAGCCCCAGGCAACAGGCCTCCAGCCGCTCCAGGATGCCCGAGGTAATCCATTCAAACGCCGCGACGAGCAAGTTCTCCTTGCTCTTGAAATAATAGATGACCATGGCCTTGCTGAAGTCGGCCGCGGCCGCGATATCGGCCAGGCTGGTCTCGGCGAACCCTTGCTTGGCAAAAACCGAATATGTGGCCACTAACAGCTGCTCGCGCCGCTCATTCTCCTGTTGTTCCGACTTCGTTCTAGGCATAATAATCTAACCGATCGGTTAAAGTATAGCACTTTCCGGGCCAAAGATCAATAGGCCGGGCGACGGATCTCGGTTTCAACGGCGCACCAGGATGACGGCGGTCGGGTCCTCATACAGGACGCGCCACCGCGCCGCATCCGCGCGCAGCGCGGCCGCCAGCGGCGTGGTGGGCACTTCAATGACCCAGTCGATCGCGTAGTGGCTCAGCAGGGTCTCCCACCCCGGCCCCGCCAGCTCGATGGTCAGGTAATCCCGGCTGAGTGCTTCCCCATACGCATCTTGCTGGCCGTCGATAAAAATGTGGTAGCGTGGGTAGAGTGTGTAGAGCAAATAGCCGCCCCAGGTCATGTTATTGAACATTTTACTCTGCGGCAGATTCTGCTGTTGGATGAACGCGACCGCCTGGATCGGGAAGGGCGGCTCGGTCCAGCGCGCCCGTAACACCAGTTGCGAGCCGATGCGGCCGCCCAGGGCCGCGAGCACGATCAGGCTCAGCAGAGTCGCGCCCAGGACCCAGGGTGGCCCCAACCGCAGGTCCGGCCGGCTGCGATACCGGGCCAGCAGCGGGGTGCGCTTGCCCTGACGCGGTTGATTGAGCAAGTAGATCAGCTGCGGAGCCAGCAAGGCCGGGACGACCACGCTAAACTGCAAGATATTGCGGGCTGCTTGCAGGGCCAGGTACGTCCAGGCGGCCAGCAAGATGAGATGCGCCGCCGGGATGCGCCGCCAGGTCCGGGCCAGCACGATCAGCATCCCCAGCAGCATGATCCCGAACGCCCAGATAATCGGGTTACGGGGATTCGGCGGCTGATACTCGACGATGATGCGGGTCAGGAAGCTGTTCTGCAAGAAGCTGCTGATGTGGATATAGAGCCCGAACCCATAGGGATTGATCAGGGTGGCGGCGCCGGCGGCCAGGGTGGTTAGGGCCCAGATGCGGGTTTGTGCGGCCGCCCGGGCGGCCGGTTGGGGTTGGGCGCGGTAGCGGGCAACGGCCCATTCCAGCATGGCCCCGGCGAGATAGGCGCCGCAACAGGCCAGCCCGATAACGAAGGCCGCATGGGTGTTGGCCCAGATCGCCATAATCAGGGGTACCAGGGCCAGCCGCGTCGCCGGCAGGCGCCCGCTACGATACTCTTCCAGCAGATAGAGCACCAGCAGGATAAAGAGAAAGCTGAACAGGTGGGGGCGCGCTAACCAGTGGATCTCCGACGTCACCGCGGCCAGCATCCCGACTACCAGGGCGGGCACGGGATGCAGCCCCTGGGCCATCAGCCAGCGGCACAAAAGGTACAGAGTGCCCGCAATGAGGGTCGCCGCCAGAATCGCCACGCCGTTCAGGCCCAGCAGCAGATTGGCACCGGCGAAGAGGACTTCGCTCAGCCACTCCCAGTCCAGAAAGGGCTGGCCGAGGTGCGCATGGCTGAAAATATCCTGCGCCGGGATGCTGTGCTGCGCGAGGATGATCTGGCCCACCAGCAGGTGATGGGCGGTGTCGCCATCGCTGTTGAGCAGGCTGGCCGGCGCCAGGACGAGCGTGAGCAGCAGGGCGGCGCACGCGATCTCGCAGACCCGCGGCGAGATCGGCGCGGCCGGGGCGGGGGGGGCCCCGCTTGGCGTGAGCACAGAGTCGACGGGCGTCTGGGTCATGCGCCGCCCCCTGTTATAGGCTACTTGCCTCGGCACTAGGGACGGCCACGAGGGCCGGCTCGGGCGCGTGGACCACCCCGTTGGTCACGGGGAGCAGCGGGAGCGGCCGGCTCTCCTCGGGGCCCTGGCGGGTGATCCAGCGGCGCAGGCTGTCGAGCAGGCTGTAGACGACCGGCACGACGATCAGCGTCAGCATGGTCGAGGTGAACAGGCCGCCGATGACGACGGTCCCCAGTTCGGCCGCGATCAACGAGCCCGCATCGCTGATCGCCAGCGGGATCAGGGCGATGATCGTGGCGATCGCCGTCATCAGGATCGGGCGCACGCGGATGCGGCCGCCATGGAGCAGCGAGTCCTGCGTGTTGTAGCCGCGCCGCTTGTGCTGCTCGACCATGTCGAGCAAGACGATCGCGTTGGTCACGACGATGCCGACCAGCATCAGGATGCCGATCATGCCGCTGATGCCCAGGGGCCGGCCGGTGATCCAGAGGGCGAAGAACGAGCCGATCATGGCCAGCGGCAGCGAGAACATGATCACGAATGGTGTCGAGAGCGAGCCGAAGAAGAGCACCATGACCAGGTAGACCAGCCCGATGGCGATGGCCATGGCGATGTACAGCTGATTGAAGGATTCGGTTAGCTGCTGGCCCACCCCGGCCGTCTCGACTTTGACGCCCGCCGGCCAGTCGGCCTGCGCCTGGTCCGCGGCGATGATATCCTGGGTCTCGGCCAGCACGCCATTCGTGTTCTTGGCCGTGATTGTGCCCGAGACCTTCACGGCCAGTTGCTGGTTGACGTGGTTGATCGAGACCGAGGCCGGCACGGTGCCGATCGTGGCCACGTCCTTCAGCGGCACCGGGTTGACGGTGCCCACCGGGATGTTGCCGATACTGTCGATGCTGTTCATCGTCGCGGGATCGTAGCCCACCATCACGTCGTAGCTGGTGCTGTCGAGGGTGACCTGGGTGACCTTCTGCGTCGTGAGCAGGCCGCGCACCTGGCTGGCGATCTGGAAGGCACTGCTGCCGTGCTGGAGCGCTTTATCGGGGTCGACGTTGACGCGGATCTCGTCCTTGGCCGCCGAGAGGTCGCTGGTGACGTTGACCAGCCCGGCCACCTGCTTCAACTGGCCGACGAGCTTGGCGCTGACCTTTTGGATATCCGCGGTTTTAGGCCCGGTCACGTTCACGGCGAAGGCGCTGCTGTCCGGCCCGCCGCTGCTGCTGCCGGTGGTGACGGTGAACTCGTCGACGGTCGGCAGCCCCTTCAGTTCGCCGCGCAGCCCATTCGCTTCGGCGTCCAGGTCGGCCGTGGGCTTGAGATTGATCGTCAGATCGGCGGCGTTATCACTGCCGAGCGGCACAAAGGAATTCCCGGCGTTATCGGTATTGGCGCCGATCGTGGTCTGGTAACTGCTGACGGCGCTGTCCTGGGCCAGTTTGGCCTCGATGCTCGCCGCGACGTCGCTGGTGGTGTGGACGTCGGCGCCGGGCTTCAACTGGATATGCGCGGTGATCACCTTGTCACTGCCGAAATTGATGAAGGTAAAGCCGATCGCCCCGCTGGCCAGCGGGTAGAGACTGACCAGGAACAGCACGAAGACAATGCCCAGCGTCGCGGCCTTGGTCCAGCCGTTGCGCAGGGCCAGGGCCAGGGTCGGGGTGTAGAGGCGCTGGACTAACGTGTCTGGTACGGTGTTGGGCCCGTCGGCCGGCTGCGGCCGGGCTGGCCGGGCTTTGGCGGGCCCACGGGGCTTGTCCGGCTGGATAAACAGCGCCGCCAGCACCGGCACGACGGTCAGTGCCACCAGCAGGGAGGCCAGCAGGGCCAGCCCCACGGCCACGGCAAACGGGCGGAACACCGAGCTGATAAACCCGGCCAGGAAGCCGAGCGGCAAGAAGACGGCGACGGTGGTCAGCGTCGAGGAGGTGATCGCCGAGGCGACCTCGCGAGTCCCGTTGTACGCCGCCTTGCGCACGGGCTCCCCCTCGTGGATATGGCGGTAGATATTTTCCAGCACCACGATACTGTCGTCCACCACGCGGCCGACGGCAACGGCCAGGCCGGCCAGGCTCATGATGTTCAGCGAGATGTTGAAGATGTTGAGCAGGATGAAGGCGATCAGGATGGACAGCGGGATCGAGACAGCGGTCACCAGGGTCGAGCGCACACTGCGCAGGAAGAGCAGGATGACCAGGATGGCCAAGATCGCGCCGGAGACGCCCTCGCGGATCAGGCTATTCAGCGAGTCTTCGATATAGCCGGCCTGGTTGAACACCGGGACCACTTCGGTGCCCGGCAGCTGCGTTTTCAGCGCGTCGAGCTTTTTGTCGACGGCGTGCGTGGATTCCACCGTATTGGCGTTCTGGCTCTTGTAGACCACCAGCGCCAGGCTCGGCTTGCCGTTCGTGCGGGCGATGCTGGAGGCGGCCGTATTGCCGAGCTCCACCGTCCCCACATCCTGTAAGTGGATCGGCTTGGGGGCGGCGGCCCCCGCCGCCGCCGGCACCGTGCCCGGGGCGCCCGGCGCCGGAACTGTGCCCGCCGCCCCCCCAGCCGGCTTCGCCTGGGCGCCACCGGGCGCGCCAGGGGCACCGGGCGCCCCCGGTGCCCCTGGCGCGCCCGGTGCCCCAGCCGGCATCTGCATACCTACTAGGAGGTTCTTCAGATCGTCGACCGAACGAAACTCGTGGGCGACGACTACGGGCACGCTCTGGCCGCCCGCGACGATCGCGCCGCCGGGGAAGGCGATGTTGTTGGCCTGCAGCAGACCGGTGACCTGGGCGGCGGACAGTCCGTTGTCGGCCAGCTTCTTCTGGTCCAGGGTAATCGTCACCTGCTTGACCGAGCCGCCGCTCACCGCCACCGAGCTGACCCCCGGGATGGCCTGCAGCTCCGGGACCAGGATCTCGTTGGCCTTGCGCCGCAGGTTGCTCAGCGCGTCGGCGCCGCCCTCATTGGTGTTCAGCGTGTAGACCGCCATCGGGATGGAGCTGAAGTTGAAGCGGCTCACCGTGGGGCGCTGGGCCTGGGCCGGCAGCGTGACGCGGCCGACCAGGTCCTGCACGGTCTGCTGCGCCTTCTCCATATTGCTGCCATATTCATACTCGAAGGTGACGATGGAGATATTGTCGTTCGAGGTGGACGTCGTGTTCTTGAGGCTCTCGGTGCCGGCCACCGCCCGCTCGATCGGCTGCGTGACGTCGCGCAAAACGTCGTCGGGCGCCGCCCCGGGGTAGATGGTAAAGACCGTGACGTAGGGGGCGTCGATGTTCGGCAGCAACTCGCTCTTGAGCTGGGTCGCGGAAATACTGCCGGCGACGACCACGAAAAAGGCGAGCAAAATAATAATGCTGATCCGGTTCAGCGCCGCTCTGGTGAGCAAGTGCATCGTGAGCTTCCTTCCTCTAACTTCCTCTAACTTCTGGTACGGGTACGGGCCTACGCCGATCGACCCACGCCGATCGCCCGGTTTCGATCCCCGGTTTTATACGTGCAAAATTTCACAAAGGTTTCAGCCGAAAATTCACGAAAGTGCAGGAGATAGACGGCCGGCGGGCGACCCTGCGGTTAGCGCAGAGCCGCCCACCAGGTTGGTTGTAGGGTTAATGCATGCCGCCCTCGGGCCGCTGGTTGCTCTTGCGCAGCGGGATCTCCTTGAGGAAAGCTGTGGCCACGACGGCGAGCAGCAAGCCGCAGCCGCCGAGCAGGAAGGCTTCGGTGGTCGCGACCGCCAAGGCCGGCTTCATCGCCCCCAGGATCGTATTGACGATCTGGTCGACGATCGGGGCCGGGATCTGCTGGGCGGCCAGGCCTTTGTGGATCGCGTCGAGCGCCTGGGGATTGATCAGCGCCTGGGGTGTCAGCTTGCTGGCGAAGTCGGCCGGCAGGCGCGCCGCCATTTGCGGGTTCAGCTTCTGCAGCTCGGACACGAACTGCGTCTGAAAGCGGTTATTGACGATCGAGCCCAGCACCGCCAGGCCGACCGTGCCGCCGATCGAGCGGAAGAAGGTCGTCGCGGCCGTCACGACCCCGAGGCGCTGAATGGGGAAGGCATTCTGCACCACCAGGGTGTAGAGCGGCATGGCCACGCCGAGGCCCAGGCCCATGACGATCATATAGGCAATGGTCTGCCAGCGCGGGGTGTCCACCCCCATGGTCGCGAGCAACAGCGTCCCGACGGCGAGGAAGGCCATGCCGACGACGCCCAGGACGCGGTACTTGCCGGTCCGGCTGAGCAATTGCCCGGCGAAGACACTGGAGGCGACGAGGGCCAGCATCATCGGCGTGATGGCATTGCCGCTGCTGGTGGCGCTATCGCCCTGGACCGCCTGGATAAAGAGCGGGATGAAGCTAATGGCGCCGAACATGCCCACGCCGGTCAGGAAGACCACGATCACGGAGAGGGTAAAGGTGCGGCTCTTGAACAGATCGAGCGGGATGATCGGCTCCTGCGCCCGGGTCTCGACGAAGAGGAAGACGCCCAGGAACACGGCCGCCACGGCGAACATGCCCAATGTGTTGAAAGAGGTCCAGGCCCAATCC
>DATGEF010000739.1:0-2410 GCA_035310405.1 Chloroflexia bacterium
GACCGCGAACCGCGCTGGCCCGCCGCGCGGGGGTGTTGGATGGCAGTTCATGCCGGTGTCCTCATTTTCCTTATTGTCCGCCAATAGCACGGGTTAAGGGAACGGGACCTGCGATCCCTGCGTGATCTTCGCGATCTTCGTGATCTTCGTGATCTTCGTGTCCTTCGTGGATCACCAGGCGCGTCTCCGCGGCCGCCGGCAGTTGGGCGAAGACGAGCGCCAGCAGGGCCGGGGTGTAGAGGTAGGGCCAGATCACCGGGTTGACGACCATGAACAGCAGGTAGGCGGCCGCGCCCCAGCGGAGAGCCCCGCCGGGCGTGCGCAGCGGTCGGGGGCGCCAGAGCAGGCTGGCGAGGAGCAGGCCGCCGAGGAGGAGCGCCTGGAGCGGCTTCAGCCAGGCCTGCTGCCCGGCCTGCCAGATCGGCCCGGCCAGCCCGATCTCAAACGCCCAGCTGCGATCGGTCTGCCATTTGAGCAGCGGCAGCCGGGCCAGGTCGTTGAACCAGGAGACCGCGCCGTTCCAGAACCCGGCCGGGTCCCAGAGCAGGAAAGGGCCGACGACGAGCAGCAGCGTGACCGCGGCCACCAGGGTGCGCCGGAGCGCGGGGCGCCAGCCGGGCAGGAGCCAGGCCCCACCGAGGAAGGGCAGGAAGGGCAGGGCCAGGGGCGCGGCGGCGAGCGCGGCGCCGGCCGCCGCGCCGGCCAGCAGGGTGCCGGCGCGGCCCCGGCCGGCGACCACCGCGGCGGCAAAGGCGCCACAGAGCCAAAGCCAGTAGGGCGGCGCGGCGGTACTGAGGTCCCATTGCAGCATCGTCGGCGTGAGGTAGAGCAAGCCGTAAGCGTACGCTGCCGGCCCCGGTCCGCGGCGCCCGCCCGCCCAGAGCAGCAGGAGGGCGACCCCGGGCCCGCACAACAGATTGATCCAGCGCAGATCGAGGCCCAGCCCGGCGGCCGGCAGGTAGCTGAGCACCGTCAGCGGCCAGTAGGTCAGGGGCAGCTCCCAGGGCAGGTGGTAGACGATATAGGGGTTCTGGCCGTGCAGGAGACGCGCGGTGGACAGCCCGATCAGGGGCAACATATCCCCCAAACGGATCGTGAGGGGAATCAGGGCGAGCCCGGCGACCCGCAGGGCGAGCCCGGCGCCGATCGTCGCGGCCAGGAAGCGCGCTGGGCGCAGCAGCACCAGCCCGCCGGCCGCTGCGATCAGCCCGCCCAGGCCGATCGTCGTCGGGAGTCCCAGGCCGAGCACGATCGCCCAGGTCTCGGGCGCATGTTTGCCGACATGGGCGTCGTAGAGCAAGTTGACCAGCGATAAGGTGAACCCGGCGACGGCCAGCAGGGCGATCCAGGCCCGGCGGGTCGCCTCTTGCCGGGTGTAGCCGATCGCAAAAGCCCCGAGCGGGACCGCGGCCAGGGCGCCCAGCTGCAGCCCCAATGTGCTCAAGAGCCCGACCGGGCTGGTGTCGGCGTGGGGGTCGCGGCCCACCCAGGCGGGCGGGTTGCTCAGCGCGAGCAGGAGGGTGCTGGCGGCCAGGGTGATCAGCACGACCAGGACGAACAGCGCGAGGACACTCGCCAGGCGCCGCAAGGGCAGCCAGGCCGGCGGCCCCTGAGCCGGGAGGATCAGCAGCCCGACTGCGATCAGTACCATGGTCCAGCCGAGGCCCAGGAAGAGGGGCTCGCCGTAGAGCCAGGAGAGGCCGTAGATATGGAGGAGCCCGCTGAAGTCGGTGGCGCACAAGAGCAGCAAAAACAGCGCCAGGTCGCGCCCCGGGACCGCCGGCGCCCCGGCCGGGGGAGACTGCGGCGCGGCGGGCCCGGCCGGGGCGGGCCGGGGCGGCGCAAGGGGGGTAATCATCAAGCCCCATGTTAGGGGAAGGACGCACTCCTGTCAAGGCGCCCCCCACGCCGGCCGGCGAGATACCTTGACGCTGGCGCTCACACTGGATTAAAATACAAGAAGGGAGTTGCGTGTAACTAACTATCCCGTTCTTCGTGTCCTTCGTGTCCTTCGTGGATGCATAACTACCAGCACCAGGAGGAAATGGCATGGGATTTCTGGATCAGGTCAAAGCGGGCGCCCAGCAGACCGCCTGGCGAGCGGACCAGATGGTCCGCACCAACAAGGCAAACGGCGCGGTGGCCGACGCTCGGCGCGAAGTCGATGCCCAGATCTATAACCTGGGCAAAGCCCTCTTAGTGAGCTACGACGCGGGCGCGACTCCGGCCCCCGAAGCCGCCCCCATCTATGAGCAGATCAAAGCCCTGGAAGCGAAGATCAAGCAGTTGGAGCAAGATGTGGAGCGCATCAAGCAGGAGCAGCCCCCTGTCGCCGCGCCCCCGCCGGCCCCGCCCCCGGCCTACCAGGCGCCGCCCCCGGGCGCGCCGGGCTATGCGCCCCCGGGCGGGG
>DATGEF010000740.1:0-9876 GCA_035310405.1 Chloroflexia bacterium
CGATATGAGCCTCGACGAGTACACCGATTTCGTCTACGCCGCCTGCCATGTCCACGCGGCCGACCCGATCGCCACCTGGCGGCAGCAGGCCGCGGAGCAGCAGCGCATCGTCGCCTATCTCCACGGCAAACGGACGCTGCATCTCCAGAGCCCGACCTGTGACCTGCGCCTCTCCATCGCGGGCCGCGACTTCATCAACGCGGACGGGCACGTGAATTTCCCTGATGGCGAGATCTTTACCAGTCCCGAGGAGACGGCCACCGAGGGGACCATCCGCTTCACCTACCCGGCCGTGTTCCAGGGGCGCGAGGTCGCCGACGTCCAGTTGCGTTTCGCGGGCGGGCAGGTGGTCGCGGCCACGGCCAGCAAGGGGCAGGAGTTCCTGGACCGCATGCTGAGCATCGACGACGGCGCGCGCCGGCTGGGCGAGATCGCCATCGGCACCAACCCCCAGATCCGCCGCTACACGAAGAATATCCTGCTGGACGAGAAGATCGCGGGCACCATCCACTGCGCGCTCGGCAATGCCTTTGCCCAGATCGGCGGCCGCAACCAGTCGGCGCTCCACTGGGACATGGTCAACGACATGACCGCTGGCACGATCACGGTCGACGACACGCTCATCTATAAAGACGGCCAGTTTGTCATTTAGCGGGAGCATCGATGAAACGAGTCTTAGTGGCGGTCCCGGACCTGCTCTTTGGCGTGCAGGTGGCCAACGCCGTCGCGGCGGCGGGCGGCACGCCGCAGCTGATCCGCGGGGCGGACGAGGCCTTTGCGGCGCTGGCGGCCGACCCCCCCGATCTGCCGGACGCCGTGGTCGTCGACCTGGCGGCGCGCATCGATCCCAACGAGGTGATCAGCGCGGCGGCGGCCAGTAGTATCCCCGTGTTTGCGTTCGGCCCCCACCTGGACGTCGCGGCCATCCTGGCCGCCCGCGCGGCGGGCGCGACCAAGGTCGTGGCGAACTCGGCCCTGGCCAAGACTCTGCCGGGCTGGCTGCGGTATTACCTGTACGAGCCCGGGGCCGGCGCCGGGCGGCCGCCCTTTCCCCTGGACGAGGCCTAAGGCGCCGCGGCTTGGTTAGAGGCCGAGATCGGGGGCCACGCGCTGCAGGGCGGCGATCACGTGGGCCACATGCTCGTCCAGGGGCAGGCCCAGCTCCACCGCCCCCTGGGCGATGTCCTCCCGGCTGACCGCGCGGGCGAAGGCCTTATCCTTCAGCTTCTTGATCACCGAGGGGGGCTCGACCTCGGCCAGGCGGTGGGTGGGCCGGACATAGGCCACCGCGGTCACGAATCCGGCCAGCTCGTCGCAGGCAAACAGCGCGTGGTCGACCAGCTGCTCACGCGGCACGCCCATATAGTCGGCGTGCGATTGGATGGTCCGGATCAGGGCGGCGGGCCAGCCGCGCTCGGCCAGGATGCGCGAGCCGACCCAGACATGCTGCTCACGAGTCGGGTACTGCTCATAATCGAAATCATGGATCAGGCCGGCCAGCCCCCAGTACTCCACATCCTGGCCGAGCTGTTCCGCATAGTAGCGCATCGCGGCCTCGACGGCCAGCATGTGTTTGCGCAGGCTATCGCTCTGCACGAACTCGGTCACCAGGGCCCAGCCATCCGCCCGCGTCTGAGTCAGCGGCGGAGTGGCTTCGCGGGGCCGTGGGGGCAGGGAGGGCACCGGCTTAATGCACCGCCGGCGCGTCCGCGGCGGTGCGGGCCTCGGCCTGGGGATCGTTGTCGACGATATCGTACGATAGGCGCGCCAGCGGCGTTTGCACCAGGCTGCCCTCGTGATTGATGGAGACCACATAGCCCTGGTTGCGGTCGGTCGGCGAATAGAAATCTGGCACCAGGGCGTCGAAGCGCGCCCCGGCGGCCTGGCAGAGGGCCGCTGTGCGTTCCGGGACCGTGACGACGACAAAATTGTCGCCCCCCATGTGGCCGACGAAATCGGTCGGGCTGCCGTGTTGGGCGACGGCCTCGCGGATCACCTGAGCCGCCATTTTGATCATTTCGTCGCCTTCGAGGTAGCTATAGACCTCGTTATAGACGGTGAAATTTTCGATATCGACATAGACAATCGACCAGGGCTCGTCGGGCGAGGCGGTGCGCCGATCGATCGCGTTCTCGACGGCCGCGCTGCCGGGCAGGCCGGTGAGCTCGTTCGTGTTTTCATGGTACAGGTGATGCAGCTGGGCGCGGACGCGCACGAGCAGCTCCTCGGCGTCGAAAGGCTTGGTGATATAATCGTCCGCGCCTTTCTGGTAGCCGGCCACCCGGTCGGCCACGGCACTCTTGGCCGTGAGCATGATCACCGGGATCTGGCTGAGGCGGACATCCTTCTGCATCTGGCGGCAGACTTCATAGCCGTCCATCCCGGGCAGCATCAGGTCCAGCAAGACCAGGTCGGGGGGGTCCTTGGCCAGGGTCTCCAGCGCCTCTTCCCCGGAATAGGCGCGGGACGTCTCAAACCCGTCCATGCGCAGGCTTTCTTCGATCAGCTCGACAATCGTCGGCTCATCGTCGACCACTAAAATCTTGCTCATCGCCATACCTCGACTCTCAAGTTAGCACCCGCTCCCCGACCCCGTCGCCGGCGCGTCGCCCGCGCTCCCCGGCAGATGCAGTTCCTCCAGCAGGGGCAACGCGACAACATACGCCGTCTGGCCGGCGGCGTCGCGCGTGATGCGCAGATCGGCCCCCATCGCGGCCAGCAATTGGAGGGCGGCATAGAGCGCGAGCTCGTCATCTTGCGCGGTCTGGCTGTCGACCGCGTTGCGCAAATCGATCCCGGCCAGGGGATCCGCGTCGGTGGGCACCACGGACGTCGGGTGCGCCGCGCCCAGCACAATCTCGACGGTGGTGGGCGCGCCCGCCGGAGCGAGCCGCGCCAGGATCGGCACGGGGGCGGGGGCGCGCCGGTCCTGGGTCACGACCCGGCGCAAAAGGGCCAGGAGGGCCTGTTTGAGCCGCAGCGGGTCCCCGACGACGATCGGGATCGTATCCGGCAGGTGCCAGGCCAGGCCGGGCGCCCCGGCCACCGCGCACCAGGTGGGGTCGCCGCGCAGATCGGCCAGCAGCGCATGCAGGTCGAACGGGTGCAGCCGCAGGGCGATCAGGGCCTCTTCCAGCCGCGACAGCTCCAGGACGTTATCGATCAGGTAGCCCATGCGCCGCGACTCCTGCAAAATCGTATCGGCGTAGCGGACGGCGCTGCTGCCGGGCTCGGCCCGCCGCAGCATCAGCTGGGCGTAGCCGCTGATCGAGGTAATAGGCGTGCGCAGCTGGTGCCCGATCAGCGAGAGCATGCGCGCCTTATGCTGGTGAAATTGCTCGACCACCCGGTCGCAGCTGGCGTAGTGGAGCTGCTGGGCGTTGTTGGCCAATAAGGCGGCGACCGCATGCGCCAGGCCCTGCAGGATCATCTGGGTGTCGGCGTCCAGCGCGCGCAGCGGGCGGCGCCAATAGAGCGTGAGCAAGCCGCGCGCCGGGTGGGACTGAGCATCCCCCACGGGGAGGCCGAGGTAGGTGTCGAATCCCTCGGCCGCCGCGGCGCGCACCGCCGGCGGGGCGCCGGCCGTCCGTAAGCCGGGCAGCAGTTGCGGCCCGGCCAGCGCCCGCAGCGGTGCGGCGGCGCGGGTGCCCCAGGGCAGTAAGGCATCGGCCGTGGCGCGGGTCTGCATGCCGCTGCTGGCCCGGACATAGAGCTCGTCGTTCTCGGCCACCACGGCCATGATGGTGCCGGCGTCGGCGTCGACCAGCGCCCGCGCCTGATCGAGCAGCTGCAGCAAGCCGCCGCTGAGGTCGGTGCCCGCGCCGACCACGTCCCACCACTGGACCGCATGATCGATCAGGGCCCGGGCGTCGCGTTGCTGCGCGGTAAAGCGCTGGGCGTTGGCCAGGGGCAGCGCGACGGCCCGCCGCAACTGCTCCAGGCTGGTATCCGGAATCGCGGCAAAGACAGCGGGCTGCCGATGGACCAGCACCAGCACGGCCAGGGTATCGCCGCCGGCCGCCAGGGGGATACCCAGCAAGCTGCGCCAGCGCCCCGCGCCCAACAGGTCCCCGAGTTGGACGCGGGTGGTCGTCAAGTCGGGGATGCGCAACGACCCGGCCGTCCAGTCCCACGGATCGATCAGGGCGGCCGGAGCAAACAGCGGCGGCAGCCGGGCCAGGGCGCCATTGAAGCCGTGGGCCGCGGCGATCTTGAGCTGCCGGGGTTCCCCCGGAGCCACGGTCGCCACCAGCCCGGCCTCATGCGGCAGCAGATCCTGCACCAGGGCGTGGAATTGCACGAGCAGGTCGTCCAGATCCAGGCATGGGATCAGCTGCTCCAGCACCCGATTGGCGATCCAGAGATCTTGCCCGGCCTCACCCTTCGGCGCCGGGGGGGGACCCGTTGATCGGCTCTTCATCAAGGACTCCCGTGGCTCTGCGGCCGGGAGTCTCCCGCCGTTGCCCCAATCGTCGTGCGTGTCAAAGTTTTGCCGCATGTCAGCATGACAGAGTAAATAGTGTGGCAAGATTCATGCCATTGGGGCGGACGCGTGTTGGTGCCCGGTGAGCAGATAGGGGGTCAGCACGCCCTGCCGCCCGACCGGCACCGGGGCGTGGAGCGCGAACGTGTACTGGTCGCGCAGCTGCGCGTGCGTGGCCGGGCTGACCAGGATCTCGCCGGGATCGCTATGCGCCACCAGGTGGCTGGCGGTGTTCACGGTCGCGCCCCAGACGTCGTAGCAGAGCTTGTCCCGGCCGATCACCCCGGCGACCACCGGCCCGCTATGGATGGCACTACGCAGGCGCAGGGGCGCGCCGCCGGCGCCGCGCAGCGCGGCGACCGCCCCCTGCAGCGCCAGCGCCAGATCGGCCACCGCCGCGGCGTGGTCCGGGCGCGGGGCGGGCACGCCGCCCACGGCCATGTACATGTCGCCGATGGTTTTGATCTTCTCCACGCCATGCTGCTGCGCGACGCGATCAAATACCTCGTAGACTCCGTCCAGCCAGGCGACCAGCGCCGCCGGGGCCAGCTCGGCCGCGAGCGCCTCAAAGCCGACCAGGTCGGCGAACAGCACCGTCACGCCGGCGAAGTGGTCGGCCAGCGGCAGCGGCTCGTCCCGCAGCAGCCGCTCCACGATCGGGGCGGGCAGCATAGCGCGCAGCAGGCGGTCGGCAGTCAGAGTACGGTCCGTCATCACCTCTCCTCCTTCAGGTCACTATGCGGCCGGGATTCCCATCGCCTACACTGCTAGAAAGTCGGCCAGGCGCTCCAGCACGGCCTTCAGGTTGGCGAGCGTACCGACTTCGCTCTGCATCGTCCGCGTAATCATCCCATCCATGAGCTTGGCCAGGCCCTTCGGCTCAAGCGGATCAGCTCGTGGGGTTGGGCTTCCACGATTTCGTAGTCGGCGTCGATGCGCCGGCCGCCCGGCCCCTTCACGCCCTGTTTGTAGACAGCGCCCAGCCCCGCGCCCAACAGGTGAAACAGGCCGCCGTTTCTGGTATCGTAAACCAGTCCAAGCCTCTATATTCGATATCTATCGCGCGTTATCGGCCCTTGCTTACTCCGGAACAAACGTGCTATAATAAGCTCAGTGGCGGGGTAGCAAACGTTTTGCTGCTTTGCCGGGGCGCCCAGGGCCAGTGGCCCGTACCGCCCGCACCCTTGAAGAACCGCATTGTGTTTGCCGGTTCCGTGGTAAAGCGTTCCCACGGGTAGGAACACGAGCGTAACTCTTAAAGTGCTACTCCTTCGTACTGAGGCGTAAGCCTCCGGTTGGTCGTAGTCCAACCGCCCGCCTAGTTGTTTCGTCAACGGGCGTAGGTTAAAGTGGGCAGCTGGTCGGTTGCAAGACCTGACCAGGTGTTTCACAACTATAATAGTGCTACTGGCGCGCGTAGCTCAGTGGATAGAGCATTTGTCTTCGGAACAAAGGGTCGGGGGTTCGAATCCCTCCGCGCGCACCCCGGGGCTACCCCGCCGGGTCCCCCTCGGCGTCCAGCGCGGCCTGCGCCTGCGCCACGGCCGCTTCCCAGGAAAGCGCCTGCCCGGCCGCGAAGGTGGCGGCATAGACCTCCGCACCCAGCACGGCCCGTGCCCTCGCCGCCGCCACATCGGCCACCTGTTGCTCCGCCGCGTCTAACTGCCCGCTCTGGGCGGCCAGGAGGGTGCTGACCGCCCCGAGCAAGCCAGCGGCCACCGCGGGGGCGACCACTGCCGCCGTCACCGTCAGCGCCTCCTGGGTCACCCGGGCCGGCCCCAGGGTGCGGACGATGGTCAAGCATTCGGCCAGATACTCGCGAGCGGCGCGATCGTCGCCTGCGCCGCGGTGAAGTTCCCCTGAGCATGCGCCAGCGTGCCGAGCGTGTTGAGCACCAGCGCCTGTACCTCGGGCACCTCCGCGCAGCGCCGCGCGGCGGTCTTGCGGCACATAGGCCCGGAGTGCATCCATGGTGCCTCCACAAGCGGCTACCCGGTTAGTCGCGCGCGAAATGCCAGCGGGTAGCGGTTCGGGTATAGGCGTCATTATCCCAGGCGAACGCTACCTGCGGCCGGACCGAATAAACCCCGGCGCTCGTTGCGGGGGGCTGGTCGTATTTACGGGTATAGGACTCGCTCAGCGCCGCAAAAGTCGCCGCATCGAGATCGACGATCGCGGCCACGCCCTGGAGGATGACTACCCGGTTGCCACTTTCGATATGCACGACCAAGCGCGGGTTCGCGGCGAGGTTGCGCCCCCAGCGCGTCTTTTCATAATAGCCGTCGAAATAAAGGGTCCCGCCCACCCAGGCGCCCCAGATCGGGGTCGCGTGTGGCGCGCCATCCGGGCTCGCGGTGCCGAGCCAGTAAACACGGGCGCTGACCAGCCACGCATCTACCGCGCTCCACTCAAGCATGCCCGCCTCGCCGGTAGCGACCTGGTTGCCCGGTACATAGGGGCGGCTCCGGCGCGGCGCCCTTTCGGTTGTTGGGTGTTCCACCATAATGATCAGCTCCTCCCGTGTCAATCAGCAGGCACTACCGCTAACTCGTCTGACCCCCGACCCCTGACCCCTGCCCCCTCGCCGAGGTAGGCCAGGATGCCGTCGGCGTAGCCCTGGGCGATGGCGGCGATCATGGCCGGACGTGCCAGCTGGGCGGCGTCGGCCGCGTTGCTGAGGAAGAGCGTCTCGCCCAGCGCCCCGGGCATCAGGCTCGGCCGCGTGATACGCTTATTGTGGGGGCCGAGCAGGTAGAGGTGGCCGCCCGGCTTACGCAATTCAATATCATCCCGCACATGGCGGTCCGTCGCCGGGTAGCCCGTCGCGCGGATGGCGCTGAGCAGATGCGTGTGCAGGGTCTGTGCCAGGCGCAGGCTCGCCGCGGCAAACGGCCGCTCCACGCAGTAGTACGTCGTCGTGCCCTCGGTGGCCGGGCTCCCCGGGTCGGCGTTATTATGGATGCTCACCAACAGCCAGGCGCCCGCCGTGTTCGCCGCATCCACGCGCGCCTGTAAATCGTCGTCGACGTCGATTGTGCCGTTGCCGTTCACGTCGACACCCCGCGTGTTGACCGGCCCGTCGACGGCGCGCGTCAGCAAGACCGCGACCCCCGCCGCGCGCAGACGGACGGCGACCGCCAGGGCGATCGCCAGGTTCACATCCTTTTCCGCGAGCCCGCTCGCCGACACCGCGCCCGTTTCCTGGCCGCCATGGCCCGGGTCCAGCGCCACCAGCGGGACGGCGGATCGGAACGGCGGCGTCTCATTAGCGGCCACCGTACCCGGCGGGGCGGTCAGCAGGGGCACGGCGGCGAGCGGCGTCCAGGTCGCGGCCCCCGCCCCCGGGGGAGTGGTCAGCAAGGGCACGGCGGCGAGCGGCGTCCAGGTCGCGGTGGCCCGGAGGGCCGGCGGCAGCGTGGCGGCGCCGGCAAGGGGGAAAGGGGTATCCGTGCCGGCCGCGGTGGGGGCGGCCGGGACGAGCGGCGGCGTGGCCGGCGCGAGGGTCGGCGGGCGCGGAGGGTCGGCGGTGGGGCGCGCCGGGGCGGGCGTGGCGACCGGCGCCGGGGGCCCCGCGGTCGGCGCGTCGATCGGCCCACAGGCGGCGGCCAGCCCCGCGACCAGCCCGAAGATGGCGAGGGCCCGTCGCCACCGCAAGCCGAGAACGGCGCGCAATCCCAACAAGCCTTCTTCCCGCCCCCGCCCCGGCCCTTATTCGAAAGTCAGGCCGAGGCGGCCAAGCATGATATGGTCGCCGGTCCGCAGGGGCATCGGCGTATTAGCTGGGATGCGGCGCTGGTTGAGCAGCGTGCCGTTGACGCTGTTCAGGTCTTCGAGAAAGTACTGGCCGGCACGGTGCGTGATCCGCGCATGCCGGCGGGACACGCCCTGCTCCAGGCCGCCATGCGGATTGAAGTCGATATCGGGGAAGCTGTTACTTTGCTGGTCTTCCCGGCCCAGGATCACGTCGTCGCGCCCCGGCAGCGGCAGCTCGGCGCGGCTGGAGACGACGACTAGGCGGGGCGGGCGATCGCTCACGGGCGGGGCGGGGCTCGGCGCCGGAGTGGCCGGGGGATAGCCGGCGGTGCCGCTAAAGGGCGAGGTGCCCCCCGCCGGCGCGGGCGGCGGGCCAGCAAACGGCGGGCTGACCGGGGCCGCGGGTGCCGCCGGTACCGGGGGCCCGGGCGCGGCAAAGGGGGGCGGCCCCGCCGGGTAGGCGGGCGCCCCAGCACTGGTCAGGAGCGAGGCGCCACAGTTATCACAGAAAGCTTCCCCTGGGATGACCGGGGTGCCGCAGACCGGACATGCTGTCTGGCCGACCGGGGTGGCGATCGTCGTCTCGCCGGGCAGCGGCTGGTAGACCGGGCTGGCGGGCGGCATCTGGCCGCGGACGGGCGCGCCACAGGCGTCGCAGAAAGCGACCCCATCGGGCAACTCGGTGTTGCAACGCGGGCAACGAATCATCGGCGGTTCCTTCCATCCGGCGAACCGGATCCGGGTAGCGGCGCCGGGCCGCTACGGCTTATCCAAGCGGACCGTCTGGCCGCTGCTGAAGCGGATCGTCTTACGGCCTTCGGAGCTCATCGTGCGGCCCTTTTCCAGGTTGGCGATCTCTTCCTGGACAGTGGCCGCCAGCTCGGTATCGCCCTGGCTCAAGAGGCGGGTGAGCGCGTTTTGCAGCTTGTTCGTCGCGGCCGGCACATTGCCGGCGTCGAGGTCGGCCAGCGCGGCCGTCTGGAGCTTGAACGCGGTGACTTTCTCCACCAGGTTCATGACCACCGGGTCGGCGGCGGCGAGCAGTTGCGGATTCGCACTATACTCGATCAGCACGTCCTGGCGCACCAGCTGGCCCGACATATGCTGGGCCGGCACATCATAGGCAACGCCAATCTGCGCGATGCGATACGACCCCTGCGGGCGCGGCGGCACCACGAGCTCCAGCATCAGGGTCTGCCCATGCCCTTGGGCGATCTCGCCCAGGGGCACGTCGAGTTGGCGCTCGGCCGTCCCCGGCGGCCCGGACGCCAGCCGGCCGATCAGCGGGTGGACCCGAAAGACGGTGCGGCAATGGACGCCGAGGGCCGTCCGCAGGTCCAGCCGGGCGTTGGTCAGCGCGACCGCCTGCATCTGCTGGACCGCGCGCTGGAAATGGCGCGGGATCTCCTCGGCGTTGCGCACATAATCGGCGCTGCCGGCGCTCTTCTCGGCGATCGCTTCCATCAGTTTATCGTTCCAATCCCGGCCGATGCCCAGGGCGACGATCGGGATGTTCATCGAGTGGGCCGCGGTCGCCTGCTCCAGGCAGCGCTTTTCCTTCTCGGTAATGCCATCGGTCAGCAGCACCATGCGGCTGACCACCGGGCCGGGCAGCGCCGCGCCCGGGGGGGGGGGGCCGG
>DATGEF010000741.1:0-4537 GCA_035310405.1 Chloroflexia bacterium
CGATCAGCAGGCCGGCGACGCCGATCCGCCCGTAGATCGCGACAGGGTCCAGCCCCGCTCCCCGGGGCTGGGGGACGATTCCCCCCTCACCCTGCCCTCTCCCCTCCGGGGAGAGGGTTCTGGATTGTACCTCGGGGAGGATTCTCCAGGTGAAAGGCGCGGCGGCGACCAGGCAGAGGTAGGGCACCAGGGGCAGCAGGTAGCGCAGCCACTTGGCCTCCAGGAAGGCGATCGACGCGAAGTAGAGGCCGCCGCCAGCCAGCAGCACGAGGGCCGGCCCGGCCGCGGGGCGCGAGAGCCCGGTCCCGCGGCGGAGACCGGCCAGGAGGCGCCCGGTGGCGACGAGGCCAGCGACCGGGCCCGCGCCCAGCAGCAGGAGTTGACCCCAGGGATACAGCACCGGCCAGGTGCCGACATACTGCCGGGTGAAAAAGGCGTCGCTGGCCCCACTCTGGATCGCCGCCTGGTCGCTCACTTGCGCCAGGTAGGTCGGCGCGTCCAGCACGGCAAACGGATCGCCCAGCAGCAGGCCAAGGCCGGCCAGCCCCAGCACGAGGAGCGCGAGCAATTTTGGACCAACGGATTTTGGATTTTGGATTTTGGATTTTGGATTGGGAGACGAGTGACCGGTGACCGGTGACCGGTGACCAGTACGTTCGCTGGACGCCTGCCCCCCAACCCTCCACCCCCAACCCCTCTCCCGTCCCCCAACCCCCAACCCCCAACCCCCAACCCCCGGATGGAGGAAGAGGGTGATCAGGGGGAGGGCAAGGATGGGCGCAGCCTGGAGCTTGCAGGCGGTGGCCAGGCCGGCACAGAGGGCGGCCAGCAGGAGGGGCAGGGCGCGGCGGGTGTGGTAATAGGTCAGGCTGCCCAGCAGAGTCGCCGTCATGAAGGTGGTCATGAAGGGCTCGGCGATATAGAAATGGCCGATCTGGATCGGGAGCACGGCCAGGGCATAGAGCGCCGCCGCGCGCAGGCCCGCCCCCGCCCCCCAGAGCCGCCGGCCGGCGGCGAAGACCAGCAGCGTGGTCAGGATGTCGAACAGGCCGGCGAGCACCCGGCCGGTCTGCTGGGTGCCGTTGTAGCTGCTGAAGTAGGAGTCCCCGGAAACGGCCAGGGCCAGCACGGTGGCTGCCTTACCCAGGTAGATCGGTAGCGCGCCGTAGGTATAGAGCTGGCCGGCGGCGCGGGGATCGATCGGGCTGTGCTGCGCATCCAGCAGGGTCGCCAGAGTCACCCCGGGGGGCAGCTGCACCCGGTCGATCGTCACACGGGTCACGTAGCGCTCGTCGGTGTGCAGGTGCTGATCCTGGTCCCAGTTGTGGCTGGGGATGCGCAAGGCGGCGGCCACCAGCAGCACAAGACCCAGGCCGATCCCGACCCGCAGCCGCGTCACTCGCCCGGGTCCCGCACGCGATAGATCGTCACGCCCGGGTTCGCGTAGGCGATCTCCAGCACGGGCCCGGTCATGGCGCGAAACTTGGCCAGGGCGCCGGGCGCCCCATACGCCAGGACCTGCTCATAGGGCCCCAGGTAAATGTAGCGCACCTGGTACTTGCGCAGCAGGGCGCCCGCCCGGGCCGCATCGGGCGTCTGGAACAGCTCGACCATGTCCGCCCGCCGGGCCAGGACCTGGGCGGGATAGCGTTGCTCTTCCTGGTGCAGGCTGCCGACCACGACCGGCAACCCCGTGTACGTGGCGACGAACATCCCTTCAGGGTCCGGCGCGGTGGGCGCCGTGGCCACGATCGGCAAACCGTGCGCATGGGCCTCCAGCCAGGTATATGCCGCCTGGTCGTCGCCGAGCGTCACGGTCACAGTGTGGGTGATCGGCCCCCAGGGAAAGCTGTTCCCGGCCATAAACGCCGTGCCGTCCAGGGTGGGCCCCGGCGGCCGCACCGGGAAGCGCTCCTCCAGCCGCGATTGCGTGCCGGCCACGACGAAGATCCCGGCCGCCGCCAGCAGCCCGCCCAGCAGGCCCAGCCAGATGAGGCGGAGGAGCACGCCCCCGCCCGGGCGCGGAAGGGGGCGGGGGGGCGGGGGGCGCGACAAGCTATAGAGGGCGATGGTCGTGCCGCAGCCGAAGAGGAGCCAGGCTTGCATGGAGAACTTGAAGATCGTGTTCATGCGAAACCACTCGGTGTCCTGCAGGAAGTCGGCCACATAGAACAGCTCGACGCCGAGCGTGGCGGCCAGCGCCGCGGCGAGCAACAACCCGGCCAGCAGCAAGCCGGGGGCGTGGACGCTGCCCAGGTGCAGCGCCAGGGTGCCGGCCAGCAGCAGGACGAGCAGGGCCAGCAGCCACTGCGCCCCCAGCAGACAGCCCAGGGCGATCACGCCGCCACCGGCCAGCAGCAGGCGGGCCAGGATCGGCGGGACCAGGCCCGCCGGCGCCCCCGGGCCGGCCCGGCGCCCGCGCCAGAGGCCGACCCCCACATAGCTGGCCGTGATGAAGGCGAAGAGGCCCCAGATCACCAGCCACTCGGCCAGGTGCGTGCGCCGCATGCCGTTCACCCCGTCGAGCAAGGGGCGCACCTGGTTGTAGAAGGCTTGCACGGCGAGGAAAAACGGGGCGTAGGCCAGCAGCGCCAGCCCGAGCACCAGCCCGACGCCGGCGCCCGCCCGGCCGATCATGGGCCATAACTCGCGGTAGGGCGCCCCGGGCGGCCGGACGGCCCGGGCCCGCAACACCAGCAGCCCCCCCACCCCGATCAGGATGCCGCTATAGGTGACAAAGTCCCAGGTGTTGATCACCGCCAGCGCCCCGAGTACCAGGGCCGTCACGCCCAGGCGCAACGCCGTATCGGGGGTCAGGCGGGGGAGCCCGGCGCCGAAGAGGAAGCTGGCGGCCAGGCCGAGCAGGGCGGCCTGGAAAGGGAGCGCGATCAGGTGGGCGTGCAAATCGCCGAAGAGGAAGATCCAGTACGGAAACTCGGTAATCGTCCGCGGCGCGACGCGGCTCACCGGCCAATACTCGAAGCTGGTGAACAGCTTGGTCATCGCCGGCGCGGTCAGATCCCAGCTCGCGAACAGCGCCAACAGGCGGCTGTAGACGTCCGGGGCCAGCTGGCTGATCGCCTGCAGGCCCATGTGCAGGTTGCCGGCCACCGTGACCAGCCCGACGCCGGCCAGGCTCCAGGCAAAGGCGCGCCGCCGGCCGGGGCCGCCCCCGGCCGGGCGGTCTTGTAGCTGGCGCACCGCATTATAGACCACGCTGGCGACGCCCAGGGCCAGCAGGGCATAGAGCAGCGGCAGCGCCAGGTTATAGCCGACCGCAGACGGCAGGCCGATCAGCTTGACCAGGCAGGCGACGAGGAACTGGCCATAGTAATAGTAGTTGATATAGCCGCCGGCGAAGAAGGGGTCGGGCGGCGGCATCCAGGCGCTGCGCAGGATGGCGTTCAGAAAGCCGAAGTCCATTGGCTTTTCGCCCCCCCGCAGCGGCTGCCAGAGGTCCGGGTCCAGCAGGCGGAGCGTCAGGCCGGCGGCAAAGACGAGGGCGAAGAGCCCTTCCCAGGCCAGCAGGAGCCGGCGGTGGGCCCCCATCCAGGCCCGCAGCTCCCGCCCGTCGCGCCGCCAGAGCAGCGCGGCGCCGGCCGCCAGGCCGCCGATCGCCCCCAGGATGCTCCAGACCGTGAAGGGCACCAGGTGGAGACTGGCTGCCAGCCAGACCGGCCAGGCCACCAGCACGAGGGCCAGCGTTTTGCTCAAGGGGTAGCCGCGATCCGGCAGCGGGCGACAGACCCGCGCCGTCAGCGGCCAGGCGAGCCAGCCCAGGGCTTCGACCACGCCCAGCCAGAGCAGCAGCCCGATCCCCTGGTTTTGGGCCAGTGGATTCCAGCTCCAGTCGCCCAGGTCGGGCAGCGCGGACAGCGGCGTGGACAAGAGCAGCGATTTCTCACCGGCCGTCGCCATGTAGGCGGTGCCCACCCCGATCATGCCGGCGGCCAGCAGCAGCCCGGCGCCGGCGGCCCATGTGCGTCCCATCGGCCCATTGTACCGTGTCCGATCGGGCGTCGCAAGCCGGGTTGCCGGCCAGGCCGGGGATCGCGTACAATCGAGGGGCGCGGGCGCCGCTCTGGCGGCCGCGACGCCCGCGACGAAGGAGCTGATTCCCGATGGCCGACCCCCGCACCGCGACCCTGGCGCAGATCCTGATCCACTACTCGGTGGCGATCCAGCCCGGCCAGACCGTGGCGATCCTGGGCACCCCCACCGCCGCGCCGCTGATCAAAGAACTTTACCGCAGCATCCTCCAGGCGGGCGGCCATCCGTATGCCTTGACCGAGATCCCGGACCTGCGCGAGATCGCCCTGCGCGCAGCGACCGACGCCCAGCTGAGCCATCTGTCGCCGTTCCTGGACGTGATGATCGATCGCTGCGACTCGATCATCAACCTGATCGCCCCGGAGAATACCCGGGCGCTGACCGGCGTCGATCCGGCCCGCCTGGCGTTTTTCCAGGCCGCCCAGACTCCCCTCTCCGCGCGGCGGATCGCCCGCCTGGGCGACCCGCGCTTTCATGATGTGATCAG
>DATGEF010000742.1:0-11637 GCA_035310405.1 Chloroflexia bacterium
CCAACCGGCCCTACTTCCGCCCGTATGCCAATGTCACGCGCGGCCAACTCGCCAAGATCGACGGCGGGGCCGCCGGCTGGGCGCTCGTCAACCCGCCAGTGGGCAGCTTCGCGGATGTGCTGCCGGGAACAGCGTTCTACGCGTTCGTGGAGACGGCGGCCTGTCACGGAGTGATCTCGGGCTACACCTGCGGCGGGGTGGGTGAGCCGTGTGACAACCAGAACCGCCCCTACTTCCGCCAATCCAACCCCGCGGTGCGCGGCCAGATCGCCAAGATCGTCGACCTGTCAGTTACCGGCCCGGCGAGCTGTGCCCCGCCGGCCAGCCGCTAAAACCTTCCCTCCCCCGAAGATCGGGCCGTAGCGGGGCGCTTGCCCCGCTACGGCCCGATCTTCGGCACCACGCCATAGGGCGTGAGGGGCAGGGTGGTGTGCGTTTGGCTGGGCAAGGGTGGCGCCGGATAGGCATCCCGGAAATCGGCGGCGGCCGGCTTGCGCGACCCATCCGCGCGCACCAGGCCGAAAAAGGCCTCGTGGTTCAAGATGTCCGGCGTGGTGTAGTCCGCGAGGGTCCACTGCAGGACCCCACTGATCTGCGCCGCGCGGGCCGTGCTGAGTATCGTGCGGTAGAGATATTGTTGAGTCGGCTCGTCGAAGGTGCTGCGGGCTGTCGATTCCGCGGCGGGGCCGGTGGGCCAGCCAAACTCGCTGACCACGATCGGGCGGCTAGTCTGCTGGCGCACCGCGGCCAGCTGGCCGGCAAACTGCCCCGCATCATAGGCGTGGAAGCTGGCGAAGTCGACGAAGTCCAACACACTCTTGCCTTCCGGCGCGAGCCAGAGGTTCGCGTAGCTGCCCATGCCGACGGTGACCGGGTGGTGCGGGTCGCTGGCGTGGACGGCCTGGGCCATCTGGCGCAGCCAGCGCAGGGTCTTCTCTGGCTGCCCTTTCTTCCAGACCGGGCCGTTGTCCGGCTCGTTGTGCAGGTCCCAGGCCAGCACCCGGTCGTCGCCGGCAAAGGGCTCGACCACGCCCTGCACGTAGTTGAGCTCCTGGCGCAAGTCGGACCCTTGCGGGTCGTCCACTCGTTCGGTGCCGTCGAAGAGCACGAACATGACCTTCATATCATAGGAGTCGGCAATCTGCAAGAGTTGGGTCATCAGGTTGATGATCGGGCCGTTCACCCGCTCACTCTGTTTATCGCCCCAGACCAACTCGATCATCGGCGCATGGATATAGGGGATGCTGATGCGGATGCTGTTGGCGCCCAGGGCATGGGCCTGCGCCAGCCCGGCCGCCACTTGCGCCCCGTCCCAGGCGCTCCAGGTGTTGACGAACGGGGCCGCCGGCAACCAGTAATTGGTCCCTTTCAGCACGACCGGCTGGCCGTGCAGCACCAGTTGATCGCCGTCCGCGTGGACAAAGGCCTCGGCCGGCAACTGCGGGGGGGCGGCCACGGCGAGGGGCGTGGCGGCCGGCAGGGGCGTGCCGTAGCGCCAGCTGTAGTAATGCTGGCCGGTGTTGCCCATCTGTACCTGCCAGGCCGTGGCGAAGCCGGGCACATAGGTCAGCACCCGGCGCTGGTAGAGCTGGATCAGCACGCGGGCCGGCTGGCCGTCGATCACGGCCGTCGACCAATAGGCCTCCGTGATCGGGTAGCCGAGGACGAAGACGGGATCAAACAGCTGGCGGAACTGGTAGGAGTCGCCGGCCGCGACAAAGCCCTGGCCGTGCATGAAGCTCCAGAACACATCGGGGATGTTGTGCCCTGTCTCGGGGCTATAGGCCACATTGCGCACGATCAGCGTGCGGCTGGGGGGCTGGCTGCCGACGCCGAGCCGGTTGATCGTCGCGACGATCTGGTGCAGATCTTTCGGCACGCGGCGGTCCGGCCCCCCGGGTAGCGAGGCCACGGCGGCAAAGCTGGCATACGTCGGCACGGCGGTATCGCCGGGCGCGGGCGCCTCGCCGGCCACGGGCAGATCGGCGGGGGCGCGGTCCGCAAATTGGTCCGGGCCGGTCTGCAGGCGGCCGCTGACCAGCTCGACCACGAGCAGGCCGCTGGTGGCCGCCCAGGGGCTCGCCGGGTCCGTGACCGCCGGATTGACTTCCATGCGGCCCTTGTCGAAGTACTGCACCGGCCGGCTGCCGCCCGGCGCCCCGGCAAAGGCCTCTGTTAGCGCCGGGCCGGCGCCCGGCCCCCAGGTCCAGGAGCGGTGCGCGACCTGCGCGGCGACCGGTGCATCGGTCCGCGTCCAGGCGCGCCGGAACAAGGGGGAGGCGAATGGGTCGGCCGGGGCGGGCGCCGGCGCCGCCCCTTCCCCGCGCGGGGCGGCCAGGACAGATACCAGCAGGAGCACGGCCAGCCCCCACCGGGCCAGCAGACGATGGGTCATCAGGGCAGCTTTCTAGCGAGTAGGCAGTAGGCAGTAGGCAGTAGGCAGTGAGACGAGTAAGTAGCCGGCAGGGAGACGAGTCGGCAGTCGGCAGTCAGCAGTCGGCAGTCGTCAGTATTCGCTAACTCAAAACTCAAAACTCAAAACTCAAAACTCAAAACTAAACACTCGGCATGGGCTCGACCGGGACGGGGACCTGGGTCAGGATCTCTAAAACGAGCTGATCGAGGTCGCGGTTGCGCAGGCGGGCCTCGGGATTGAGGATCAGGCGATGGGGCAGGACATAGGGGGCCATCGCCTTGACGTCGTCCGGGGTGACCATCGTGCGGCCCTGCATCGCGGCCTGGGCCTGGGCGCTGCGGTAGAGGGCCAGGGTGCCCCGCGGACTGGCGCCCAGGTCGAGCGCCGCTTGCCCGCGGGTCGCCCGCACGATGGCGACCACGTAGCGGCGGACGTCCGCGGTTACTTCGACCGTGCGGATAATGGTCTGGGCGGCCAGGAGCTCGTCGGCCGTGGCGGCGGCGGGCAGGTCGGCCAGCGGGTTGGCGCGCTCGAAGCGTTGCAGGATCGCTTCCTCTTCGGCCGCATCGGGGTAGCCCACGCGGAGGCGGATCAGAAAGCGGTCGAGCTGGGCCTCGGGCAGCGGAAAGGTGCCTTCCAGCTCAATCGGGTTCTGCGTCGCCAGCACCAGGAACGGGCGCGGCAAGGGCATCGTCCGGCCGTCCACGGTCGTCGTCCGCTCGGCCATCGCCTCCAGGAGGGCCGACTGCGTGCGCGGCGTGGCCCGGTTAATCTCGTCGGCCAGCAGCACCTGGGTAAACACGGGGCCGGGCCGGAACTGGAATTCCTGTTGCTGCTGGTTGTAGACCGACAGGCCGGTGACATCGGACGGCAACAGGTCGGGCGTGAACTGGATACGCGCAAAGCTGCAGGCCAGGGACTGGGCCAGGGCGCGGGCGAGGACCGTTTTGCCGAGCCCCGGCACATCTTCCAGCAGCACATGCCCTTCGCAGAGTAGGGCGGCCAGCACCCGGTCGATCACCTGGGGTTTGCCGATAATCACGCGGTTGACGTTGGCCCGCACCCGGTCCGCCAGGGCGCGGACGCGCGCGACGTCCGGGGCCTGGGCAAAGGAGGCGGGCGGGGCCGGGCGCACAGCCGTCTCCATGTTATTCCTCCCCGTCTGGCGCGGGGTCGGCGACGGGGCCCTGATGGGGCCGGGCCTCGCGGACATTGCGCACCAGGCTGGCTTTTTGGGCCGCGGCGCTCTGCTTCTTGGCCCGGCGTTGCCGCATCTGCTCCATTTGCTCCTCGAGGCTGTGGATCTCGTCTTTTAAATGCCGCTCTTCGAGCGCATCGATCAGGCCCTCGATCTCTTCGCCGCGCCGGTACAGGGCTTCAAAGTGCGGTTGGTGGTCGCCCACGCGCTGGTCGAGATCGCGGATGCGGTCTTCGAGCTGCTGGAAGCGGTTGATATAGCGCTCCATGCGCTGGTCGCCCAACTGCCGCAGATCGGTGAGTTCGGCGGCGAAGGCTGCGCGTACCGTCTCGGCATGGTCCTGCAGGCTGGCGTGATTTTCGATCGCCTGCTTCTCCAGGCGGCCGACCGTCGCCAGCAGGCGCGCATCCAGCTCCTGCATATCATGGAGCTCGGCTTGTATGGTCTCGACCTGCTCTGTGACCTGGCGCCGCACGTCGTCGACCCGGGCGGCGCGGGAGACGACCTCGCCGAACTGGACCTTCAGCGTCTCGACCATTTCCTGGAGCTCAATGCCCTGCCGGCGCAGGCGCTGCTCTTCCAGCCGCTGGAGCTCGCCGACGCGCTGAATTTCCTGGCGCGTCTCATTGTTGACGGCGTCCAGCTCCTGGACCAGGTCCCGTAACTGGCGCTGGGCGTCGGCGATCATGCCGATCTGGGAGACCAGCTGGCGGATCTGCCCCTGGAGGGCCTCGGCCTGCCGGATATCCGTCGCGGATTTTTCCCGGTCCTGGCGCCGGGCGTCGATCAGCTCCCCCAGCTGCGCGCGCAGATCCCGGATCGGCTTGAGCGGCTCCTCCACCTTCTGGGTCAGCTCGGTGAGTTGCTGCTTGACTCGGCCGTCTTCGATCTGCCGCACCTGCAGAGTCTGGGACACGTCCTGTGCATGGCGCTCCTGCTGCATTTGCAGCTGTAGCACCTGACCCTCCGTGCTCTTATACAGGTCTTCCAGCCACTGCTGCCGCGCGACGGCTTCGCGCAGCTGTCGTTGCAGGTTATCGATCTGTTGTTGGACCTGGTACAGGGCCGCGTCGTCGCGCTTGCGGCCTTCTTCGTCGCGGGTCGTCCGCAGGATATCAGCCATGGGTGTCCTTTATGCGGTCAAATGATGATGATCGAGGGCGCGGTCGACGGCCCCGCGGACCGCCGGCGCCAGTTCGCGCGGGGGCGGATCGGGGCTAGCGCCCGGCGCCGCGCCGAGGCGCTCCAGGGTGGCCACCACCCCGGCGCCCAGGGCTTCCAGGTTATACCCCCCCTCCAGAATAAAGGCGAGCCGGCCCGGGCACAACTCCGCGGCCAGCGCGACCACCAGGCCGGTCAGCAGGGCGTAGCCGCCGGTGCTCACGGCCATCTGGGCCAGCGGATCGGCGTAATGGGCATCGTAGCCCGCCGAGACGAGGATCAGCTCGGGCGCGAACCGCCGGGCGAACGGCGCCAGGACTTCCGTGAAAGCGGCCCTGTAGCCCGCGTCGTCGGTCCCGGTCGGCAACGGGACGTTGCAGATGGCCCCCGCGCCCGCGCCGGCCCCGCTCTCGGTCCACTTCCCCGTCCCGGGATAGAGCGGCCACTGGTGGGTGCTGAAGTAGCCGACGGTCCCATCGCTATAGAAGATCTCCTGTGTGCCGTTGCCGTGATGCACATCCCAGTCGACGATGAGCACCCGCCGCAGCCCATAGGCCCGTTGCGCGTAGCGCGCCGCGACCGCAATGTTGTTAAAGAGACAAAAGCCCATCGCCAGATCGCGGCAGGCATGGTGGCCCGGAGGACGGCCCAGCGCGAACGCGCTGTGGGCGGGCGGCGCCTCCGGCGCCAGCACGCAATCGACCGCCCGGCAGGCCGCCCCCGCCGCCAGCAACGCCGCGTCATAGCTGGCCGGGCTGATCACCGTGTCATAGTCCCAGAGCCCCCCGCCGCGGCGGGCGATCGCGGCGATCTGCTGGACGTAGGCGGGGTCATGCACGGCGTGGATCGCCTCCAACGCCGCCGGCGCCGGGGTGATCAGCGGCACGGCGCCCCAGCGCTGCCCGATCGCGGCGAGGATGGCCTCCAGCCGCTCCCGGCGCTCCACATGCACCCCGGTGTCATGGGCCAGGCAGCCGGGGTGGTAAATCAAGGCAGTGTGCATCCTGTCATCCTGGGCCATAGGCCAGTATAAGCCATGCTCCGGGCGGGTGTCAAACGGACGAGTCGTCAGTCGTCAGTCGTCAGTCGTCAGTCGGTAGTGAGACGGACTGGTCACGGGTCACGCATACGGGTCACTGGCCACTCGTCACCCACTCCCCACTTTTAACTCAGGACTTTCGACTCAGGACTGTTTCGTCTCCGGCCGGATGGCAGGGGCGAAACAGATGTGCTATAATAGAAGGCTACTGTCTGAAAATGGCCGGGGGCCGCGCCCCGGCCCGCGTGCAGGAGGGGACGCATGCCCAACTTTCAACTGGTGTCCGACTTCCGCCCGATGGGCGATCAGCCCGAGGCCATCGCCCAGCTGGTCGAAGGGGCCGCCGCCGGCTACAAGCACCAGACGCTGCTCGGGGCCACGGGCACGGGCAAGAGCCTGGGCTACGACGACCCGGTGTTCGTCATGGAAAAGCGCGGCGAGCAACTGACGCCGCGGGTGCTCGCCATTGGGGCACTGATCGATCCGCTGATTGATCACGCCGGTAGCCGCAGCAGGCGCGAAGGCGATACGATCATTGTAGATACGGCTCCCCAACCTATCGAATATTTCGCCCAGGCCTTCAACCCCCAAACCTGTGTCGTCGAACTCTACGCCATCCAGGCATTCACCCGCCATGCCGCGCCCCCCAACATGTATCGCGTGCGCACAGCGTGTGGACGAAGTGCTACTCTGACCGGTGACCACAACCTGTGGGTACTACGGGATGGGCGCCTGCAACTGATCAAGACTGCCGATGCCCGCCCGACAGACCATCTCCCGGTGCCGGACAGCCTGCTAGCCGAGGGTCGGCTGGAAGCCCTGGATACCCTGGCGGCTCTAGGGGGCAAGAGTCGCTTTGTCAAAGCCGGCGAACCCTCCTTAGTGCATGCAGGAGCGCGGGAATCCAGTCCGCCAATCCAGAAGCGGATCGGTGGCGCGCGGATTCATCACATGCTACCTGCCCAACTCGAATTGACTCCCGAATTGCTGCGCTTGCTGGGCTACTACATAGCCGAGGGGAATTGCCAAGCCCAATCGGGATTCTTCATTTTAGCGAACCGCGATCCGGGAGTGCGGCAGCGCGTCGAGACAGCCCTGACCCAATTGGGCATTCCTTTCTCCGTGCGCCCCAGTTCCGATTATCAGATCTCATCCACTGCTTTAGCCCTCCTTTTAGGAGAGGAATGCGGCACTGTGGCCCGCCGCAAGAAGCTCCCGGCTTTCTGGCCCCAACTGTCCAATGTCGATCTCGCCCAGCTGTTGCAGGCCTACTTCGACGGCGACGGCACGGTCGAACGGGCCAGCGCCATTACGGCCACCACCGCCAGTGAGCAATTGGCCTCGGATCTTGTCTATGCGCTCTTGCGCTTCGGTATCTGGGCGCGGATCGCGCGCACCTGGAAGCGCGCCACAGGCACCGCGCACGCCGGAGATTGGTACTACCGTATCACGATCTCAGGCCAGGCGGATCTCCACCACTTCGATGATCAGATCGGGTTCTCGATAGGCTATAAGCAGGAGCGCCTGCGTGCGCTGTTGAGCCATGCGCAACATAGCAACGTCGACGTCGTACCCATCGACCCTGATCAACTCGGCGATCTGCGGCGCGGCCTGAGCCTGACTCAGCGTGAACTGGCGGCTATGTCCGGCTATAGCGAAAAAGGCAAAGCAGGCGGCATCCGCGCCATCGAGGGAGGCCGACGGCGTCCCCAGCGCGCGACCCTCAAGCATATCCTGACCGCGCTGTCCCAGATCGCTGTGACCAAAGGGGCCGATGAAGGGTGGTGGGACTCCTGGGGCGCGCTGATGGCCCTGTGCCAAATGCGCTGGACGCCCGTCGCCGCTGTGGAGCCGGTAGAGTACACGCATCCTTTTGTGTACGACTTCACCGTGCCGGGAGCCGAGACCTTCCTGGCGGGCCGGGGCGGCTTTTTCGTGCATAACACCTACGTCATGGGCCAGGTGATCGAGCAGCTGAACCGGCCGACCCTGGTGCTGGCGCACAACAAGACGCTCGCCGCCCAGCTCTACTCCGAATTCAAAGAATTCTTCCCCAACAACGCCGTCGAGTACTTCGTCTCCTACTACGACTACTACCAGCCCGAAGCCTATATTGCGCGCACCGATACGTATATCGAGAAAGACTCCGATATCAACGAGGAAATCGATAAGCTGCGCCACGCGGCGACCCGCGCCCTCTTCGAGCGCCGCGACGTGATCATTGTCGCTTCGGTCTCCTGTATCTTTGGCCTCGGCTCGCCGGAAGAGTACGGCAAGGTTGTGGTCGACCTGCAGAAAGGCCAGGTCGCCCGGCGCGACCGCGTGCTCCGGCGGCTGATCGATATCCAGTACAACCGCAACGACATGAACCTGGTGCGCGGCACGTTCCGGGTGCGTGGCGACACGCTGGAGATCTTCCCGGCCTATGAGAATATCGCCGTGCGTGTCGAGTTCTGGGGCGACGAAGTCGAGCGCATCACCGAGTTTGACCCGCTCACCGGCGAGGTATTGATCGAGCGCAACCGGATCGACATCTACCCAGCGCGGCACTTCATCACCAACCAGGAGAAGCTGACGGCGGCGATCGCCGATATCGAAGTGGAGCTCGCCGAGCGGCTGGCCGAGCTGCGCGCCGAAGAGAAGCTGGTCGAGGCCCAGCGGTTGGAGCAGCGGACCCACTACGACCTGGAGATGCTCCAGGAGACCGGCTACTGCTCGGGGGTCGAGAACTACTCGCGCCATCTCGCGCGCCGCCAGGCCGGCGATCGGCCGACCACACTGCTCGACTACTTCCCCGACGACTACCTGCTCTTCGTCGACGAGAGCCACATCAGCCTGCCCCAGGTGCGCGGCATGTGGGGCGGCGATGCCTCTCGCAAGCAAGAGCTGATCAAGTACGGCTTCCGCCTGCCCTCGGCCGCCGACAACCGCCCGCTGACCTGGGCCGAGTTCGAGCGCCAAATCGGCCAGGCCATTTATGTCTCGGCCACCCCGGGCCCCTATGAGTACGAGCATAGCCAGCAGGTCGTCGAGCAGATCATCCGGCCGACCGGCCTGATCGACCCGGAGATCGAGATCAAACCCACGCACGGCCAGGTCGAGGACCTCGTCGAGCAGGTGCAGGCGCGGCTGGCCAAAAGCCAGCGCACCCTGGTCACCACCCTGACCAAGCGCATGGCCGAGGATCTGGCCGACTACCTGAAGGAAGTCGGGATCAAGACCCATTACCTGCACAGCGAGATCGACACCCTGGAGCGGATCGAGATCCTGCGGGACCTCCGCCTGGGCATCTACGACGTGGTCGTCGGCATCAACCTGTTGCGCGAAGGCTTGGACCTGCCGGAAGTCTCGCTGGTGGCCATCCTGGATGCCGATAAAGAGGGCTTCCTGCGCAGCCGCGACAGCCTGATCCAGACGATGGGCCGCGCCGCCCGCCACGTCGAAGGCAAAGTCGTGATGTACGCCGACCGGGTGACCGCCTCGATGCAGGCGGCGATCGACGAGACCTACCGGCGCCGCGAGAAGCAGGTCCGCTACAATACCGAGCATGGCATTGAGCCGGCCTCGATCGTCAAGCAGGTGCGCGACCTCACCGACCGGGTGCGCGCGGTCGCCGAGGCCAGCCCGGGTTACCAGGTCTCGCCGACCGGCGAGATCGCCATCCCCAAGGAAGAGCGGGCGCGGCTGGTCAAGGAGCTCGAAGTGCAGATGAAGATCGCGGCCAAGGCCCTGGAGTTCGAGAAAGCGGCCCTCTTGCGGGACCAGATCGTGGAGCTGCGGCGGAGCATGGAGTAGCCGCGGCATGAGCAGGTCCCCCTACCAGGCGGTATTCTTCGACGCCGGAGACACCCTGATCGACTTCTACAGCACCGGGGAGCGCGTGACCCGCATCGTCTACGCGCGCACCGGCCGCCAGATCGCCGCGGCGCAGGCCGGCCCTTACTTTGAAGCGGCCTTCCACTATGCGCTGGGCGACAGCGCGAACGGGCTGCTCTGGGTCACCAACCCCGCCCAGGAGCGGCACTACTGGACCACTTACTACCGCGGCTGGCTAGAGGCGGCCGCGGTGCCGGCCGGTTCGGCGCTCATCGCCGAGTTGGTCGAGGACACGGTGCAGATCGAGATCTACCAGGCCTTTCCCGACGCCGCGCCCACCCTGGCGGCCCTGCGGGCGCACGACGTCCGACTGGTGCTGGTCTCGAATGCCTTTCCGTCCATGCAGCGGATTATGCAGTATCTCGACCTGGAGCGGTATTTCGACACCTGCCTCTATTCGTGCGCGGTCGGCTACGAAAAGCCGCAGCCCGGGATCTTTGACCTGGCCTTGCAGGCGGTGCGGCTGCCCCCCGCGGCCACCTGCTTCGTCGACGATGTGCCTGGTCATGTGGAAGCGGCGACCTCCCTGGGCATCCAGGGCTTTCTGCTGGACCGCCAGGCCCGCCACCGGCACAGTCCCCTGCCCCGGTTGGCCAGCCTCGCCGATCTGCGGCCGCATCTGGGGATCTGAGTCGGGGCTACGCGTCGTCCGGCTCGATCGTGCAGCCGAGGCCGAAGCTCTGGATGCGCTCCTGGTAGTACTCGGCCTCTTCCCGCGGGCAGACGCGCACCAGGCCCACGCCCGTCAGGTGCGCCTGGAGCATGATCTGCATGGCCTCCTGGACCGTCACCCCGGGAACCGCCTTGCGCAGCGACTGCACCACATAGACCATATCATGCACGTCGTCATTGTGCAGCAAGACCTTCCAGCGCGGCGCGAACGCGAGCCGGGGGCGCACCGGCGTCTGGGGCAACGGGGTGGGGATTTTGGATTTTGGATTTTGGATTTTGGATTGTGCCAACGTCTCTCTGCCTACTGCCAACTGCCGCCTGCCGACTCGTCCCACTGGCGCCTGCCTACCCGTCTCACTGACGACTGACGACTGACGACTGACGACTCGTCACGGCATCCAGCCCTTTTCGCGCAGCACGGTTACGCCGAGCAGGCCGAGACTGACACGGTAGGGATCGGGGAGCTCCGGGTGGTACTCGAAGCGGGCGCGCTCGAAGTACTGCACGGTATACGGGTGGCCGTCGGTGGGGCTGACTTCCGGCTGCTCCTCCGAGATCGGGTAGCCAAACTGGGCCAGTCCGCCGTGCGCCTGCCAGTAGGCGAGGAAGCCCGCATTCAACGAGTGCTGGGTGGGCGCCATATAGAGGTGGCCGGGGCTATTGGGGAAGGGGGCGATCGGGGGGAAGACCTGGCCCACCGTCACCGTGGCCCCGAGCCGGCCCAGGAGCACGGCATAGGGCGTGCCGGCATACTCCGGGTGATACTCGAAGCGATTACGCTCAAAGTATTGCACCGTATACCCGCCCTCGGTGAATTCCTCAGTCAGCGGATAGCCGAAGATCGGCAGTCCGCCGTGCGCTTGCCAGTAGTCGCGGAAGCCGCCGCCCAGGTTATGGTGGGTGGCGGGGAAATACGTGGCCCCGGGCAGCGGCGCCGCCGGGTCCAGGGCGGAGCCGGGCGCGGTGAGGCGATACGCGCGCAGGCCGGCGACCACCAGCTGTACCTGGTCGCCGTTGCGGGTGAACGGGGCGGGGGCCCAGCTGCCGTCACCCTGGCGGTAGCGCACCGTCAGCGGGGCGTCGGGCGCCACCGCGCCGAGGGTCGCCGCGAGACTGACCTGGACCGTGCCCGGCCCACTGGTCCAGAGGTCGACGCGGCGATCCGGGTGGCGCTGCCAGGTCACGAAAGCGAGCAGGGGCAGGCCGCGATCGGGGGTGTAGGTGACGACGTCCGGGGTAGCCGACGTGGTGCCGCCGACCAGGCGGGCCAGGGCC
>DATGEF010000743.1:0-2989 GCA_035310405.1 Chloroflexia bacterium
CGTTCGACCGCGATCGTCTGGTCAGCACCCTCCAGCACCTGACCCGGGCCGCCACGGGCCCGCCGTGCGTCCTGATCGTCGACGACGTGCCGGCCCTGCGCGAGATGCTGGCGACGCTGCTCCGGGAGGCAGGGTACCAGGTCGCCACCGCCCCGGACGGCGTGGCCGCGCTGGAACAGATCGGGGCGCAGCCGCCCGACCTGCTGCTGCTCGACTTGCTGCTGCCGCGGCTGGACGGGTTTGCCGTCCTGGAATGGGTCCGCGCCCACGCCAGCCCCGCGATCCGCGAGGTCCCGATCGTGCTGATCACGGCCCACGATAGCACCCCGGAGGAACGCGCCCAGTTGGCGAGCGCGACGCAGGATCTGATCCCCAAAGTGGGGATGTCGATCGGCGAGCTCCTCCGGGTCGTCAAGGAGACTCTGGAAAAACTCCATGTCACCCCCCTCGACAACCATCCTCCTGGTGCGGCACGCTGATGTCCATAACCCGGCCGACGTGGTTTATGGCCGGCTGCCCCGCTTCGGCCTGAGCCGCACGGGCTACGCCGAAGCGGCGCGCACGGCCGCGGCGTTGGCGGCCACGCCGCTGGCCGCGCTCTACACCAGCCCGCAGCTGCGCGCCCGGCAAACCGCCCGCACCCTGGCGGCGCCCCATCCTGGCCTCGCCGTGCGCGTTACGCGCCTGCTCGCCGAGGTACGCACCGGCTACCAGGGGCTGCCGAACGTGGAAATGGCCCGCCGCCTATACAATTTCTATGAGCCGCCGCACCATCCCGACGACGAGGGGCTGGCCGACGTGGCAGCCCGCATAGTCCGCTGGCTGGCCCGCGTGCTGGCCGCCCACCCGGGCCAGGTCGTCGCCGGTGTCAGCCATGGCGACCCCTTGATGATCGTCCGGCTGCTCTTCGATGGGCAGGATGTTACCCTGACCACCATGCGCAACCCGGCCCTCTACCCCACCAAAGGCTCGATCACGCGCCTGGTCTTCCAGGGCCGCGGCGACCCCCGGCGCCTGCCGGTCGCGGTGACCTATGACGACCCCAACCAGGCGCACCGGGCCGCCCCACCAGAGGCCGACACCACGGCCCCCTGGGCGGCGCGCTCGGCGGCTAGCGAGTGACCAGTGACCAGTGACCAGTCACTCGTCTCTCGTAAGCATAGCTCGTGGGTCGCTCTTGGAGGTCGAAACACAGGCGTTATTGGCGGGTCGCCTGGGCTATATGGAGCCGGAGCGGACGGATCGCCTGTTAGACAGCACCGCGGAGGTCGGCCGAATCCTTAACGGCCTGACGCGCTCCCTGTCTGACAAGCCCCCGACCCCTATGGCGCCCTGATCCCGAGGATCAACGGCTGGGGGGCCCCCGGTCCCTGGCTCCTGATCAGCGATCACCGGTCACTGACCACCGGTCACCGGTCACTGGTCACCGGTCATTGGTCACTCGTCTGGTCACTGGTCACCGGTCACTGGTCACCGGTCACTGGTCACTCGTCGAGTCACTGTGGAGCGGGACCGCCACCAGGATGCGGCTACTGCGGGCGGGCGGCGGCGGGGGGTGCGTCGGCGGCGCGGAGATCGGCGGCGACCTGCTCGACGTAATAGGTGGCCCCGGCCGCGGCGAAGAGATCGCGGGCGGCGATCAGCCGGGCGCGCGCAGGAGCCCCCGCCGCCCCGCCGGCCCGGCCCCATTCCCAGAGCGCGCGCGCCTGGTACCAGCGGCGGTCCATCTGCGCCTCCTGCGCCACGGTGGCCGCGAAGGCGGCGTCCGCGGCGGGGCCCGCGCCGCGGGCCAGGGCCAGGCGGGCGGCGGCCAGGGCCAGGGCGGCGGCCTCGGGGGGCGCCAGCGGGGCGCCGGCCTCACGTTGGGCGGCGGCCAGCGTGGCGGCGGCCTTGCGGGGGCGGCCCTGGCGGGCGTAGGCGGTGGCGAGCAGACTGCGCAGGCGGAGCGTGGGTTCCTGCCGGCGCGTTGCGCCGGCCAGCGCGTCCCGCAGCAGGGCTTCCGCCGCCGCGGGCTGCCCCAGCTCCAGCAGGAGATCGGCGAGTAGGGGTAAGACCCGGCTCCCGTTTCCGATCACCTCGTTGTGACTCGCCTGGCCGCCGGCCAGGGCCTGTTCCAGGATCGGCCGCGCCCGGGCGCCCGCCTGATAGCGCGCGTGTTGCGCGGCGACCCACAGGACGGTGGCCTGCGCGCCCTGCGGGTCGACCAGGTGCTGGGCGAGCGCCTGCAGGGCCGGGAGGAGCGCCGCGGCCTCGGCCAGCCGGCCCCCCTCCAGCCACGCCTCGGCCTCCTGCGCGCGCGACCAGCATTCGGCCAGCGGCGCCCCCAGGCGCCGCGCGATCGCGACGCCCGCCTGGTACTGGGGGATAGCCGCCTGCCATTGGCCGAGCCTTTCGCAGAGCAGCAGCCCCAGGTAGCTGTGCGCCCGGCCGATGGCCAGCATGGGACGGTCCGCGTCTGCGAGGGCAAGCACCTGTTGCAGGAGAGTTTGCTGCGCGGCCGGGGCCTGATCGGGGAAGGCGGCCAGGGTGCAAAGGATATCGGCCTGCATCTCGGTCTCCTGGAAGCGTTCGGCCAGGGCGCAGGCGCGGGTGAGAATCTGGCGGGCCTGGACCAAATCGCCGGCCAGGCGGGGCCCCATCGCGGCGTGGCTGAGGAGCAGGGCCTGGCCCCCGGTTTCGGGCTGGCCCGCGATTGCCGCCAGGCCTTCCTGGATCAGCTCCGCGATCAGCGCCCGATCATCGGCAAAAAAGGCGCCGATCACCATCAGCCCGTACAGCCGCGCCACCTGATCGAAGTCGCCCTGCGCCAGGTAGCCGCGCGCGGCCGCGCGCCCGGTGGCGATGAGTTCCGGGAGGCGCCCCTGCCAGCGCAGGGCCGCGGCGAGGCCGGCGAGCAGGGCGGTCTGTTCGGCCGGCGGCGGCGCCAGGGCGAGGGCGGCGCGGTAATAGCCCTCGGACTCGCGGTTGGCGTAGCGGGCCAGGGCGGCGG
>DATGEF010000744.1:0-4375 GCA_035310405.1 Chloroflexia bacterium
CAAGAATGTACAGGCGGGCCGCGCGGGCAAAGGCGACGGCGATACGGACCTGGACGACGCGCTGGACGATCTGCTCGACGATACGCCGGCGGCCCGCGACTCCCGGGGCGGCCCCGACGCCGCGCCCGGCCGGGGGCGCCCGGGCAAGCTGTCGAGCTGGCTGGACGAGGACGACGAAGACCTGGGGCCGGGAGACGACACGCCGCCGGGGCGCCGGGGCCGCGGCTCCATCGGCCTGGAAGGCCCCCGCCCACCTGAGGCGCGGGTTCCCGTGCCCCCCCCTGACGAGCCGCCAGACGGGGAAGAGGAGGGCGACGAAAAAGGGCACAAGGCGCGCATGAAGCCCGAGAAGCCCCGCCTGCCGGTCGCCGATTTTGCCGCGTCCTTTCAGGCGGCCGCGGTCGAGATCCTGGTCGACAAGACGGTGACCGCCACGGTCGCCTACAAGGTCCGGACCGTGCTACTCGCCGGGGGGGTGGCCGCCAATCTACGCCTGCGCGAGCGCCTGCGCGAGCGCCTGGGACCCGACGTGACCCTCCGCTATCCGCCGCCGGTCCTCTGCACCGATAACGCCGCGATGGTCGCGGCGGCCGCCTATTTCCGCTACGACGCGGGTCTGCAAGACGGCTGGGCGCTCGACATCGACCCGAACGCCCGCTATGTGGAGTAGGTCCCGATGGACCCGGTAGACCCCTTTCTGCCCCCGCCGGCGATCCCGGCGGCCGATGCCGATACGACGTTCGCGCGCATCTGGGAGATCCGCGACGCGCTGGTGCAGCGGGTCTGGGGCCCGTTTGACGGCGTCTACGTGCAGCGCAGCCGGGCCGGCAGTGGGCCCTATGTCTACGTCAGCGAGATCGGGCCGCCGGCCCCCGTCCAGCCGCCCACCCGCTGGACCTATGTCACGGGCGGGCTGGCCCTGCCCTGGAGTGCCGACCTGGCCGAGGTCAACGCCGAGGACTACAGCGCCACGCTGGACCAGGTCGACGCCGAGGCGCTCTCGGCGGCGGAGGCCCAGGGCCTGCAATGGAGCGGCGCGGGCTTTGAGCTGGTCCTCCATACCCCCCACCAGGCACCCTGGGCGGTCCATGTGCTGCACAACCTGGGCCAGTACGTGCTCCAGAGCGGCGACGGCTTCGCCAGCGGCCATCGCATTCCCCTCGACGGGCCGATCATCCGCGACAGCGAGTCGGCGCTCCAGGTGCTGCTGCTGGCCCCCCCGGCCGACCGCGCGCCGCTCTTTAAGCTGCCGAGCGGCCTGGCCCAGTGGTTGGTCGCCATCGGCATCACGCGGGACGAATGGCAGTTTGCCCAACGCGCAGGCTCCGCCGCCCTGCTGGGCGCGCTGCGCCACGCCGGGGTCGGCGACCTGACCGATCCGGCGCGTGCCTCGATCTTCGCGGGATGATTCATCCACGAAGAACACGAAGCGCCACGAAGGGATGTAGGCGCTGAGCCTAGCGGCCCGGCGGGGTCTGGGCGGCGATCCAGGCGAAGGTCTCGGCCAGGCCCTCGCGCAGGGGCCGGGCTTGCCAGCCCAGCTCGGTCGCGGCCTTGTCGGCGCGCACCAGCTCGGTGGTGCCCAGGTGGGCAAGCATCTCCCGGTTGAACAGCGGCGAGCGCGCCAGCAAGGGGGCGGCCAGGCCCAGCGCCGGCGCCAACGCGCGGAGCACCCGGGTCGGGATGCGGACGGACGGCGGCCGGCGGCCCAGGAGATCGGCCCAGAGGCCGACGAGCTGGCCCAGGGGCAGGGCCGGGCCGGCCAGGATGTAGCTCTCGCCGCGCGCGCCCTGGTCGGCCGCCAACAGGTGGCCCGCGGCGATATCGTCGACATGGGCATAGGTCAACGTGGTCTCCGGCCCCGGCACCAGCCGGAACGCCCGCTGGTAATAGCGGCGCATCAGCGTGCCGAGCAGGCGCGGATCGCCCGGCCCATAGACTGTGCCGGGCAGGACGATGACAATCGGCGCCCCCTTCCAATAGATCAGCGGCAGCACGACTTTATAGTGGGCCGTCCATTTGGAGCTGGCGTAGGCGCTGCTGAAGGGCCCAGTGTAGACATAGCGCTCGTTGACCACCCGGCCGTGCGTATTGCCGAAGACGGCGGCGCTGCTGGTGTAGACGATCTTCGGCACGCCCAGCTCCTGGGCCAGACCCAGCACCTGGCGGGTGCCCCCCACGTTGATCTGCTCCGCGGTGTGCCAGTCCTGAAGGTCCATCCGATACCAGGCGGCCAGATGGAAGACAAGATCGCTGCCGCGCATCCCCTCGCGGAAAGATGCCGGGTCGGTGATGTCGCCGCGAACCACCCGCGCGCCGGCCACGGCCAGGGCCGCCGCGCTGTTATCCGAGCGGGCCAGCGCCCAGACCTGGTCGCCGCGGTCAATCAGCCGGCGCACTACCCGGCGGCCGATAAACCCGGTGCCGCCCGTGACGAAGACCTTCATCAGGATCCCTGCTAGCCGGTGGGCGCGGCGTCCGCCGACAGTCCGTAGCGTAAGTAGAGGTGCTCCCCGGCACTTTTGGCGCTCAAGAGGCGCGCCCAGGGCGCTGTTGCGGGCAGGAAGGCCCGGCCCTCCACCAGGGCCGGCCGCCGCTGGGCGTCATCCCGGCCGGCCAGTTGGGGCGCCAGGGTCAGGAAGAGCTCGTCGACCTGGCGCGCGGCGAGAAAGGTGCCGAACAGGTGGGGTCCCCCCTCCACGAGCACCCGGCGGGCGCCGATCTCGGCCGCCAGGGCGAGGATGGCGGGGGGGCGATCGTGCCGGCGGGCGCCACCGGCCGCACCCGCACATGGGCGGGCAGGCGACCCGCCGTGGCCAGGTGCTGGGCCCCTTCTTCCGTGGTCACGATATAGACCGGGATATCCGGGTTCTGGAACAGCGCGGCGTCATAATCGAGGTCCCCATGGCCGGTCACGACCAGGCTGGCCGGCTGAGGAGGCAAGCCCAACCCCTGGCGCAAGTCCGCATACGTGCCGGCGGCGGCGGGACAGATCGCGGCCGGCGTCCAGAGCGCGCCGGGGCTGGCCGTCAGCGTATCGGTGCCCGCCACGACGGCCCCGGCACAGGCGCGTAAAAGGCCCATCACGAACTGGTCCGGCGCGTTATGCCCGCTGATCGGCCCGCCGTCCGCCTGGCCGGGGATCGCATACGAGACGACACCATCCAGCGTGGTCACGAAATTCGCCAGCACGTAGGGCCGGCCGGCCGGTGCGGGAAACCCGAGGGCGCCGCCGAAGGCGCCGACCAGCTCCGCCGGCAACGGCAACGGCGGTGCGGGCGCCCGGTCGAGCAGGGTGGTGAGGGCCGGGAGGGGGGCCATCATGGGTCAGCGCCCCAGCCGCCCAGCGGCCTGGGCGATGGCGGCAAACGTCTCGGTAAAGCCCGCGCGTAAGGGGCGGGGCCGCCAGCCGAGCTGGGCGCGCGCTTTGTCCGCCCGCGCGTAGTAGGTGGCCCCCAGGCTGCGGATGGCCTCGGCGCTGAACATGGACGGCAGGGGCACCATTCGGCCCAACAGGCCGGCCAGGGGCGCAGACGGCCGCAAGAGGGCCGCGGGGATGCGCAAGAAGGGCGCGCGCCGCCCGGTCACGCTGGCCCAGAGCGCCACCGCCTTGCTCAGCCGCAACGCCGGCCCGGCCAGGATATAGCGCTCGCCCGCCCGGCCCTGCTCGGCGGCCAGCACGTGGCCCTCGGCGATATCTTCCACGTGGGCATATGTAAGGCCGGTTTCGGGCCCCGGGAGGGCGACCAATTGGCCCTTATAGAAGCGCGTCATTAGCTCGCCGACGATGCTGGCGTCGCCCGGGCCGTAAACGCCCCCCGGCATGACGATCACGATCGGCGCCCCCTGGGCGATCAGGGGCTCGGCCACCTGGCGGTCGGCCAGCCACTTGGTGCGGTCATATTCGGTCAGGAAGGGCCCGGCAAACTGGTAGTGCTCGTCGGGCCGCCGGCCATGGGTGTCGCCGAAGATGGCGACGGTGCTGGTATAGACGATCTTGGGCACGCCCAGCGTATGCGCCAGCCCCAGCACATTGCGCGTGCCGGCGACATTGATTTTCATGCCGTCTTCGGGATGGGGCGATCCGATCTTATACCAGCCGGCCAGGTGCAAGACGAGATCGCTGCCTTGCATGCCCGCGCGCAGCGATTCGACATCGCCGATATCGCCGCGCACCATGCGGGCGCCCAGCGCGGCGAGCGCGGCGCCCGTGCCGCTGCGGGCCAGGGCGGTGACTTCGTAACCGCGGGCGCGCAGCTTGCGTACCACGTGCCCGCCAATGAAGCCGGTGCCGCCGGTCACGAATGCTTTCATCCCCTGCCTCCCTGTCCCAACCCAAAGGTGGCCTGCTGCACGCCGGCGCCCCCGCGCGGGT
>DATGEF010000745.1:0-6607 GCA_035310405.1 Chloroflexia bacterium
CACCGGCTCATAGATCGGGTACTGCCAGGCCTGGCCATAGAAGTGGGCCCAATGGCTGGTGACGAAGACGATCCGCCCCCCCGCGTGGAGCGCCGACAGCGCCTCGGCGAGCGTCCAGACCTGGGCATCGCGGTTCAGGAGCATGGCGTAATCCGGATTCGCGGCCGTCTGCTCTTTTTCCAAGCCGCCGGACGCATTGAGGACCAGCACGTCGAGCCGACCGAACGCCTGCTGGGTGCGGGCCACCAGCGCCCGCACGTCGTCGCGGACGGTGAGATCGGCCGCGACCGGCAGCGCCCGGACGCCGTGCGCCTGGGCCGCCGCCGCCACCTTCTCGGCCCGGCCCGCCTTGCTGCGGTAGTTGAGCACCAGATCGGCCCCCTGCGCGGCCAGCGCCAGGGCCGTCGCCGCCCCGATGCCGCGCGACGCGCCGGTAATCAGCGCCACTTTGCCGCGCAAATAGGGATATGTCATACACAGTCTCCTATCGCCGTGTGAATCCACGAAGGACACGAAGCACACGAAGGATTTGACGAACGATCCGATTTATTCGTGTGCCTCGTGTCCTTCGTGGATCGATCAAACGATCTATCCGATTATAGCACACACCGCGGCGGGCGGGTATCCGGGGGCCTGGCGGATCCGCCGCGCGGAGACAGCGCGTGATACCTCTTGCTTTATTCGTAAACTTCCCGTATAATAGAGGTGGTTGAAGTCGGCAGTGATGCGGTCGCGCAATATCTCCCCGGTGGTTCCCTCAGACACGTGGGCAGAGACACAAGCTCCGGTATCCTCGCACAGTCTTCTCCCGTAGATCGTTTGCCCATTTTGTATGTACCTACGTATACTCAATACGCGTACCCTATAGGAGTCTCGTAAACCGATGCCGGATATGTCCCTCACCTGCCGCGACTGCGGCCAGACCTTCACCTTCACCGAAGGGGAGCAAGATTTTTACAATACCAAGGGCTATAGCCAGCCCTCCCGGTGCGCGTCGTGTCGCGCCGCCAAAAAGGCCGCACGCAATAACAGCGACTATGGCGACAGCGGCTATGGCGATAGCTACGGCAACAGTGGCGGCTACAGCAGCCGCGGCGGCGGGGGCTCCGGCGGCGGACGCGGCGACCGGCAGATGACCCAGGTCACCTGCTCGAGCTGTGGGCGCCCGGCCGAAGTGCCGTTCGTGCCCAGCGGCGATCGCCCGGTCTACTGCTCGGATTGCTTCAGCCAGCAAGGCGGCGGCTCGCGCGGCGGCGGCCGCAGCAGCAGCCGCTACTAAGCGCCACTACGCCACTGAGGGAGCGGAGCCAGGAGCCATCTCCTGGCTTCGTTTGTGCGCGGCGCCTGGGATAAGACGGGCCCAGTGCATGTTTACTAAATAACCGTTATGCGATAAGGAGATTAAGATCTTTGCCCAAAAAACCGCGTTATAATGCGTATAAGAAGCCGTCGACCCCGCCGGCCGGCGCCACGACGGCGCCCCGGGGTCCCAAGCAGCCGACCGGCGATGTCATCGCCGTGGATGGCAAGGTGCTGGAGTGCCTGCCAAACGCCATGTTCACTGTCGAGCTGGAGAACGGCCATAAAGTGCTCGGCCATATTTCCGGCAAAATGCGCATGAACTTCATCCGCATCACGCCCGGCGACCGGGTGACCGTGGAGTTGTCCCCCTACGACCTGACCAAAGGCCGCATCACCTTCCGCTACCGCTAGCCCGCGCGCCGCGGGGCCAGAGACCCTGGGATGGTCGGCGTGGGATCCGCCGGATGTGGGCGGGCCACTCGCCGGAGTGCCGCCCCGGGCCTCCGCTTGCTGATAAAAAACCCGGCCAGTGTTGGCCGGGGGGGTGTTTTGAGGCTGAATATAGCCCTGTTTTATGGGCTGGGGTGCAAGGATTCGAACCTCAACTTACTGATCCAGAGTCAGCTGTCCTACCGTTAGACGACACCCCATCGCGGTTGTAATTATAACAAAGCCGGCCCCCCGTGTCAACCCATGCGTGACCAGTGACCAGTGATTAGTTTTGAGTTTTGAGTTTTGAGTTTTGATCGCGTAGCGGTGCCGCAGGCACATTTTTGAGTTTTGAGTTGTCGAACGACTGCCGCCTGCCGACTGACGACTGGCGACTGACGACTGATCACTGCCTTCGCGTTATCCCCAATTAGCGCCGCGTTATACACAATTGCGGATAAGTTATCCACAATTTACCCACCGTTCAGGCTGCTTGCCGGCGCGGGCGGCGCCTCGGGGAGCGGGATGGCGAATAGGGCGGCGATCTCGGCCGTCGACTCGCGCTCCTGCTCGATCATGCGGCGCAAGAGCTTGCGCAGGCTCCAGCGCTCACCCCCGCCCGCGAACACCCGATCATAGGCCGCATCCGGCAGACCCTCGATCTGGTGAACGGCCGCCGCCCGCACATTCGCCAGCCGCTCCAGGGGCGTCCGGCTCGGCTTGAGCCGGCTGCCGGGCCCCAGGAGGCGGGTGTACCAGCGCTCGGCGGCGGCTAGCTGCGTCAGGATGGTGGCGCTGCGGGCCGCTGGGCCGGGCGCCTGGGCGGCGGGGGGTAGCGCCTGGAGGAGGGCCAGCAGGTCGGCGCGGCTGTAGGCCAACCGCGCCAGGCAGGTGCTGACGCCCTGGCGGTTGATCGCCGCGGTGACCTCATACTCAAACAGCGCGGTAGCCCCCGGGGCGCCATCGCGCACGATCTCGACCACGGCCAGGGTGACCGCCCCCAGGCCCGCAGGGCCGGGGGCCGGCAGGCCATGGCGGCGCAACCAGGCCCAATACGCGGGGATGGCGACAAAGAGATTGTCCAGGGCCGCCCGGGGGTCGCCGCCGCGGGCGTAACAGCCGGGCAGATCGGGCACATGCGCCATACTCCGGCCGTCCGTGTCCCATTCGAGGCAGACTGCGTAACGCATGCGGCCATTATACTCCAGCCCCATCGGACCCGCCACCCGCAATAAACTATACAATAGGACATCCCGGTTTCCCCTCACAAAAACATTACATTACAGGTCTTATGCATTTACAGCCCACATTTGCTATAGACATCCAGGCAACCCTTTGGTACGATAAGCCCATCAGGTGTTTACCACACGGTAAGTTGATCCGAAACACCAAAAGCGATCGAGACCGCTCATTTAGCCCACATTCGCCCCCAATGCCGGGGTGCGCAAAAAGCCAAAGGAGATCCCGTTGCAGACCCCCCCGAAGGCCCCGTCGATCCTGATTTATGCCTTGACCCTGGCCTTTGTTCTCGGCCTCGTAGTGCCCACCCTGACCTCCCCCCGGCGCGCCGCCGCCGCCGCGCTCGCCAATGCGCCGGCCATCTTGACCTTCCCGGCCACCGGCCATTCGGTCAAAACCGCCGCCTTCATTAACTTCTTCCAGGCCTATGGTGGCGTCCAAACGTTTGGCTATCCACTGGCCGAAGAGACCTGGGAGAACGGCCGCCTCGTGCAATATTTCGAGCGCCAGCGCTTTGAGTATCACCCGGAGAACGCCGGCACCGATTATGAGGTCCTCCTGGGCCGCCTGGGCGCTGAATACAGCCAGCCCCAGCAGCCGTTCGCCACCGTGGCGCCCTTTGCCAACAGCGCGTCCCGCGTCTACATTCCGCAGACCCAGCACGCACTCGCCGAGCCGTTCCTGAGCTACTGGCAGAGCCATGGTGGGGTGCGCATCCTGGGTTTCCCGATCTCCGAAGTGGTGTACGAGGGCGGTATGCCGGTGCAGTATTTCGAGCGCGCCCGCTTCGAGCGCCACCTGGAGAACGCCGGGACGCCGTATGAGGTGCTTCTGGCCCTGCTCGGCAAAGCGAGCTACGCGCAGCACGGCCAACCCGCCGCGCCCGCCGCGCCCGCCGCCGGCTCGTTGAATACGATGGAAGCCCGCCTGCTCCAGCAGATCAACGCCGTCCGCGCGCAGGCCGGGCTGGGCGCTGTGACCCTCGACGCGCAGCTGATCGCGCTGGCGCGTGACCGCTCGGCGGACATGGCCAATCGCGGCTATTTCGACCACCGCACCCCGGACGGGAAGACCTTCTTGGACATGATGCGCGCCCGCAACATCGCCTTCCACATGGCCGGCGAGATCATCGCCGAAAACAACTACCCGGCGACCCAGACGGAAGATCAGGCCTTCCAGGGCTACATGGGTAGCGCCGAGCACCACGCCATCATCATGATGGGCAACTGGCGCACCGCCGGCGTCGGCCAGGCGGTCGACGGCAGCGGCATGTACTATTTCACCGTCATCTTTGCCGAGCCGGCCCAATAGCGACGCGGCGGGCGGCCCGCACCCTGCCCTCTCCCGCGCACGGGCGGCCCGCACCCTGCCCTCTCCCGCGCACGGGAGAGGGTTCTGCATTTCGACGCGCGGTCAGCGGTCAGCACTTGGCACTCAGGACCTTCGTCCGGGCCCGCGCACGGGAGCGGGCGCGGGTTCTTGGGTGCGGGCGTGGCGGCCCGGCCCCGGGCCCGGCGGGCGGCCCTCCCCCTGCCCTCTCCCGGGCGCGGGAGAGGGCAGGGTGAGGGCCGCCCGCCGAATTATAGATCCCGTTAATCGGGGGTCAATTCTTTGATTGACTCTGGGGCGGCGGCCACCGGGGTCACGGAAGCCGTCTGGCACGCCTGTTGGATGGATTCCAGCACTGTGCCGAGGTGGTGATAGACAGCGTCGTTGGGAAAGCGCAGCACGTAGTAGCCGGCGGCCTGTAGCCAGACTGTGCGCTCGGCGTCATATTCACCCTGGTGCTGATGGGACTCACCATCCAGTTCCAAAATCAGCCGGCAGGCTGCGCAGTAAAAATCGGCGATGAAGCGGCCCAGCGGGTGCTGGCGGCGAAACTTGTATCCCGCCAGTTGTCGATCCCGCAGATGCGCCCACAGCCGGTTCTCGGCAGGCGTCTGCGGGCGGCGCAGTTCGCGCGCCCGTTCCCGAACGGCAGCATTAGCATACCGCCGCGTTTCTTGCGGATCGCCGGACTTACCCATCAATCCTCCCTGAACAAATCTGCTGAATCAAGATCGCGCTAGTAGTCTGTCAGCGCAAAACTGACAGGTGAGATCAGACTCTGGGTAGCGATTTCGCTTGGCCTGATCTGTCAGAATCGCGTTGACAGACTACAAGATCACACCGCGAACAATAAACAACCCCCAGCACCCTAAAGAACCCCCCAACACCCTCTCCCGCGCCCGGGAGAGGGCAGGGTGAGGGCCGCCTCCCCCACCAGCCGGCCACCGCCCGCGGACAACGCCCGGGGAAACATGGTACAATGCCGCTATGACCCAGGCGCACCCGCCCCCGCACCCCAGTGGCACGGTCACCTTCTTGTTTACGGACATCGAAGGCAGCACCCGGCTGTGGGAAGCCTATCCCGAAGCGATGAAAATCGCGCTCGCGCGGCATGACGCGCTGCTGCGCACGGCGATCGAAGGGCACCAGGGCTACGTGTTTAAGACGGTCGGGGATGCCTTCCATGCGGCCTTTGCCCAGGCCGCGGACGCCCTGGCCGCGGCGCTCGCCGCCCAGCGGGCGCTGTACCGCGAGACCTGGGGCCCGATCGGGCCGCTCCGGGTGCGGATGGCCCTGCACACCGGCGCGGTCGAAGAACAGGGCGGCGATTATTTCGGCCCGCCCCTGAACCGCGTCGCCCGCCTGCTGGGGGCCGCGGCGGGCGGCCAGACTTTGCTCTCGCGGGCAACGGCCCAACTGGTGCGCCACGGGCTGCCGCCCGGCGTGACCCTGGACGACCTGGGGGAGCATCGGCTCAAAGACCTCGTGCTGCCGGAGCATATCTTTGGCGTTACGGCGGATGACTTGCCCGCGGTCGAGCTGCCGGGCGATCTCCCGTTTGGCCGATGGTTAAAGGAGCGCCGCCAGGCCCTCGACCTGACCCAGGATGCCCTGGGCCAGCAGACCGGCTGCTCCGTGGAGACGATCCGCAAAATCGAAAGCGGGACGCGCCGGCCCTCGCGCCAAGTCGCCGAAGTGCTGGCGGCCTATTTTGAGATCCCTCCGGGCGAGCGCGCTGTGTTTGTGCAATGGGCCCGCGGCACGCCCGGGATCACGAGTGGGGACCTGCGCCTGGGCGGGCCGGCACCTGGGCCCGCGCCCGCGCCCGGCCCCGCGCCGGCCCCCCGGTCCGCCCCGCCGTTGCCGGCCCCGCTCACTGCCCTCGTCGGCCGCGAAAGTGAGATGACCCGGGTGCTGGCCATCCTCAGCCGGCCCGGCGTGCGCCTGCTGACGCTCACCGGGCCGGGCGGCGTCGGCAAAACCCGCCTGGTGTTGCAGATCGCCGCCGCGGTGCGCGACGACTTTCCCGACGGCGTCTATTTTGTGGCCCTGGCGGCCATTACCGATCCGCCCCTGGTGCTCTCCACCCTGGCCCAGGCCCTGGGCGTGCGGGAAGCGCCCGGCCGGCCCTTATTAGAGGGCTTAGCGGAGTATTTGCGCGACCGGCACCTCTTGCTGGTGCTCGACAATTTCGAGCAGGTCGTCGCGGCGGCGCCCCTGGTGGCCGAGCTGCTGGCCGCGGCCCCCCAGGTGACGGCCCTGGTGACCAGTCGGGCGGTGCTCCGGGTGCGCGGGGAAAAAGAGTTCC